>CAZMIQ010000057.1:0-6304 GCA_964566525.1 uncultured Pseudomonadales bacterium
AATTTACCAAGGTAAAAAACAATATCGCAGCCTCAAAGAAGTCGTGGAAAAATTAAAAATCAAAGCCAAAGTTTTATCAAGTCCAGATGAAGTCTTAACTCAAGCGGTTGACGTTTTGGTTCCAGCCGCTCTTGAAAATGTCATCACTGAAGTTAATATGAAAAAGATTCAAGCCTCAATTATTTTTGAAATGGCTAATGGTCCTACCACCACTGAAGCAGAAGCTTACTTATGTCAACAAGGGAAACTTCTTGTCCCTGACGTCTTAAATAATGCTGGCGGTGTTTCGACTTCCTATTTCGAATGGGTGCAAAATTTACAGGGCTACTATTGGACGCACGAAGAAGTCTTAGCTAAGCTCCAGCCATTGATGGAAAGCTCCTTTGCTGACGTTTGGCAAATGTTTGAAGCCAAAAAAAACATTACTGTTCGTCAAGCTGCTTATCTCATCGCCATGAAAAAAGTCATTGACGTCATGATGATTAGAGGAACTGAAGTTTAAATAGTCTCACTCTTGGTGGCAATCAAGTTTTTAACTTGCAGCCACCAAGGGTAATTTTCTTTTAATAAATTCCAATTGAGCCACGATATTGAATTATCTTGGCAGAAAGCATTATTATTCCCCCCTTGAGTTCGCCACATTTCGTCTCCCATTAGAATCATTAATGGTCCAGGGGCAGCGCTAGCCACAGAGAGCATTTCCAGAGCTTTTTTTTGTCTCATATTCATGATTTTCTGATCATCTGTTTCGCCTTCCGCACCATAATTATGACTATGATTAATAACACTCCCATCTGTATTATGGAAGCCATTTTCTTCATTATGTTTGTAATCATAAGAAACTAAATCTCTTAAAGTGAAACCATCATGAGCGGTCACAAAATTAACTGATCTGTCGACTTTTTTGTGAAAAAATTTAAACTCTGGGGCTTCTCCTGCCAAATGTAAATATAAATTTTTCTTTTCTTGACGGAAATTGACAAATTTTCTAATGCGATCACGAAAACTACCATTCCATTCAAACCAATTTGGTCCACCAAATCGTCCTTCTAGTACCAAGCCAGCTGCATCCCAAGGCTCAGCAATTAGTTTTAATTGCCTAAGAATTGGACTTTCATTAATTAATTTGACCACTAATGGTTGATGAGTAAAAACTCCATTTTTATCATAATAAAAAATTGAACCTAAATCAAAACGAAAGCCATCCACGTGAAATTCTTGAGCTAAATACTCTAGTGAATCAACGATCATCTTCGCCATCATCGGCTGATTACAATTAACGGTATTACCACAACCAGTCAAGTTCATATTAAATTTTTTATCATGAGAGGAAAGTAAATAATAATTAACATTGTCAATTCCACGCCAAGAAATGGTGGGACCTTGATGATCACCCTCAGTTGTATGGTTATAAACTACATCTAAAATTATTTCCAAACCTAAAGCATGAGCTTTTTTGACTAGATTTTTAAACTCAGATAAAAAATAACTTTTCCCTCTACTAAAATATGGCTGATGCAAGGCAAAAAAAGACAAAGGTGAATAACCCCAATAATTAGTTAGTTCTTCCCCAGCTTCGTTTTTGTATGGAATATCATCATCAAAAGCCAAAATTGGCATTAATTCAATACTCGTGACGCCCAAATCTTTCAAATATAGCAATTTCTCTTGTAAAGCCGCAAATGTGCCAGAAAATTGTGTTTCGCTACTTGGATGACGAGTAAAACCTTTGACATGTAATTCATACATCACAGTTTGAGCGACTGGCACTCTAGGCAAATTATCGTCACCCCAATCATATTGATCTGGTCGCAAGACTATTCCTCGTAAACAATTACCCAAATTATCACCCTCATAGCAAGCTAATTCCCTTGAATAAAATTCATCATCAAGCGCCTTCGCATAAGGATCGACTACTGCTTTTTTGCTGTCAAATCGATGTTCTGGTCCGTCTGGTCCAGTTAGGCGATAAGCATAGCGTGCTTTGGGTAAGAGATTTTTCACTAAAATATGCCAAATATGGCCAGTTTTATTTTGAGTTGGTGACAAATCAAATATTTGCGTGGGTAAGCGCAAACCTTCTCTTTCCCAAATTAATAGTTGGACTTTGGTCGCATGAGCCGAATAAAGAGCAAAATTAGTTCCTTCCTTGGTATAAGTGGCCCCAAATGGTTGATGAAAACCACAAGAAGTGGAAAGCTGTGGATAAAATAGTCTGGACATAAATCTTTTCCATTATATAATATATTTCTATGAAAATAAACATCATTACCGCAATTCCGGAGTATTTGCAAGCAATTTGCCAAAGTTCAATCTTGGGCCGAGCTTTAGCCGCCAATAAGTATCAGCTAGAAATCTTGTGTTTGCGCGATTTTGCCGATGGCAACTTGAAAAAAAAGGTTGATGATGCTCCATACGGCGGGGGAGCGGGCATGATTTTAAAAATTGAACCAATTGACCGCGCTTTAACTTTTTTGCGTCAAAAAAATGAATTGGGTCATTGCGTGCTCACTAGTTCCAAAGGCAAAGTTTTTCAACAAGCTACGGCTCAAGCTTGGAGTCAATTAGACTATTTAACCATTATTTGTGGACATTATGAAGGCGTTGACCATCGTGTTAGTCAGTTAGTTGACGAAGAAATTAGTCTTGGTCAATTTATTCTCACCGGTGGTGAGCCAGCGGCCGCCGCTATGATTGATGCCACTCTTCGTCTTTTACCAGGAGTATTAGGCAATAGTGAGAGCTTGAAAGAAGAGTCATTTAATGGCAATTATTTAGAATATCCTCAGTATACCAGGCCAGAGATTTATAAAGGAATGAAAGTCCCAGAGGTTTTATTATCTGGCAATCATCAAGCAATCAAGCAGTGGCGCGAAAATCAACAAATAGATCTCTCAAATCAGCAAATAAAACCACAAAAGTCCAGTTATTAGGCGATAAATTCCCCAATAATAAAATGGCTTAGTGGCTAAGATTTTCATCATTAATTTGGCTGTCAAGGCTGCCGCCAAATAGGCTACCACGAAACCAAGCAATAGCAACCATAAGTGATCTGAATGATTAAAGACACTATATGTCTCCTCAAGTCCAATTACTTTAAACTCTTTATATAAGTCATAAACTGCCGCACCCGCAATCGTAGGTAAAGCCAAGACAAATGATAATTTTGTGGCTGCCATCTTGGAAAAGCCCAAAGCTCTCGCACCAAAAATTGTCGCTCCACTTCTTGATACTCCAGGAATGACCGCGCAAGCTTGTGCTACGCCCACCAAAGCCATTTGCCACCAAGGGGCTTTTTGAGTTTCTTCCAAATATTGGGTGTCATTTATTTTCTCTCCCTCTATCACTGTGTGACTTTGTTTTTGCCAACGGCAATCAAGATAGGTAAAAAGTAAGCCACCACCAATTAGTATCCAACCAGTTAATGCCGAAGCCTCTTTTAAATAATCTTTAATCACGGTGTATACTCCCATGCCAATAATAATTGTTGGGATCATCGCAATGACTAAATTAAGCCAAGATTTTTTACTCTGCCATAATTGACGAAAAAATAAAGTCAACACAGCCATCATTGCTCCTAATTGAATGAAAATTGAAAAACTAGCCAAGAAATCACGATTAGTTACTGGTAAAGAAAAAGCCGCTAAGATTTGCTCAGCCAGCATAATATTAGCTGTGGAAGAGACTGGAATAAATTCAGTCAAACCCTCTACGATCGATAAGATAATTACCTGAAAAATCGTCATAAACACCCACTGGTTATGATAGGGGATAAGTTAGAAAATAATAATAGCATATAAGGTAAAAAAATAACTATGCCAGTAAAAATCGCAAAAATTGTCGCCCATAAAACTGCACCTGCGGCTAAATCACGGGGTAATTTTGTCGCTTTATAATTTAATTTTAATTCATCTCGCAAGACATCGCAAGTCGACTCAATTGCACTATTTACTAATTCTAAGGCTGGAATCAAGGCAATGAAAAATAATAAAATCAACCATTCAATTAATGCTAATTGAAAAATCATTCCTAACACCAATACTAAAATGGTAACAAATAAATGAATCCGCATATTGCGTTCATTGAGGGCATTCCACAAAATTCCTTGCCAAGCAAAATCAAAACCTTTGATAAAACTTGTTTTTTTCTTTTTTTGCATGTATTTATTATACTACAAAAAATCATGAATCTATCCGAAATAAGTAATTCTCGCCAATTCCATGTTTTTCCTTCATCAACTTTTGTCAATAAATATGAAATCAATCTTAATTTACCATTAACTCCGAAATAATTGCTAATTTCTGATTTTTCCGTACTTAAAGTTACAAAAACGTGGTATAATTGTAAAATATGCAAAGAAAACTAATGCAAAAATTACTTTTGTGGCAAACTAGCCAGAGAAGACAACCATTAATTGTCCAAGGTGCCAGACAAGTAGGTAAAACATACTTACTTAAATATTTTGCTCAACAACATTATCACAATTTTATTTATTTAAATTTTGAGACTAATGAGATTTTTAAACAAATTTTCGAAAAAACCATCGTGCCAAAAGAAATCATTAAGCAATTGGAACTGTATTTTAATCAAAAAATTGAACCAGGAAAAACCTTAATTATTTTTGATGAAATACAAGCGCAAGAAAGAGCCTTAACTGCACTGAAGTATTTTAGTGAACAAGCCAATGAATACCATCTCATTGCCGCTGGTAGTTTATTAGGAGTAGTCGTTAATCGTGAAAAACACTCTTTCCCTGTGGGCAAAGTCGATTTTCTTACTCTTTATCCATTAGATTTTGAAGAATTTCTCTGGGCTAAAGATAGGGTAGAGTTGGCAAAGACTGTCAAAGAACACTATTATAATAATACCGTTTTTCCCCTACATGACTTAGTTTTAGAATTATACAAAAGTTATTTAATCGTGGGGGGCATGCCCGCAGTGGTGAAGGCATATTTGGAAGATGAGAGCTTTGTCGAGCTTAAAACTATTCAAGATAATATCCTCAATAGTTATATCGCCGATATGGCAAAATATGCTTCTCCAGAAGAAACTACCAAAATTATGGCGGCTTTTAATTCTATTCCCAATCAATTAGCCAAAGAAAATAAAAAATTTCAATACAAAATTGTGCAAAAGGGCGGCACTAGTATTATTTTTGGTCACGCTCTTCAATGGCTAAAAACTGCTGGTCTCATCCATCAATGTTACAAAGTCGAACACGGCTATATGCCTCTAACAGCCTACAGAGACTTAACTAGTTTCAAAATTTACAGCTTAGATCCAGGCTTACTTACTCAGCAAGCAGGCTTAGACACTTATAATTTATTGCACAAAGGTCTTAATCACAATACCTTCATTGGGGCAGTGGCAGAAAATTATGTGGCCACCGCTTTAGTTAGTCAAGGCTTGCCACTATATTACTGGACTTCCGCCGAGACAGCAGAGGTTGATTTTGTGATCCAAGATCAGCAAGAAATTGTTCCGATTGAAGTCAAAGCCAATGAGCACACCAAGAGTCGCAGTTTAACTATTTATCAGCAAAAATACCAACCCCAGTTTAGTTTGCGATTTTCAACTAAAAACTTTGGCTGGCATAATCAAATCAAGTCTATACCTATTTATGCCGTCTTTTGTCTTGAAAAAGACAAAATAAACCAGACCATTCCAGTGGTAAAATAACCACTTTATAATTTAAATTTACCATTAACTCCGAAATAATTGCTAATTTTTGATTTTACCGTAGTTGAAGTTAAAAAAACGTGGCATTAATGCAAAAAATGCAATAAAAATGAATAGTTTCACACGATTAGGTTCACATACATTTGGAAAAAAAATCCTTATTTTCCATGTTATAATACTCTCAAATTCAAACCGGCGGGCATAAAACACACCCACCAGTAAGTCAAAATAACCTATGGTTTATAGCTTAAGGTTATTTTTTTTGACTTCGGATTATAGCTCGCTGTCAAAACAGCTTTGCCAACCCTTATGGAAAAAATAATTTTCATTACTCTTTCTAACCAATCATCTCATACTTGAGATGATTGTCACATGGATCATCCGCTTATAGCGGATCTCAAGGCTAATTGCCTTGAGGCTCCATTGTGATCAATCCTTAGCATTTGTCTATTAAAAAGCCCCTCCTATATATTATCCACATGATAGTGACAAAAAAGTGACAAAAATCAAAATTGCACAGTAAAAAAATATCAAATCCTTTATATCGCCAACCTATTGGCAGATAATGAGTGTCAAGTCCCCAATTTAGTACACACATAATTTATTAATCTCAGCTACTATCGGC
>CAZMIQ010000058.1:0-6250 GCA_964566525.1 uncultured Pseudomonadales bacterium
TTTTTAATGTTTTTAATCATAAACCAGATAAGATAAGATATGAAAGCTTAAGAAAGATTTGATTAAAAACTTATATTAACATCAAACCGAAAAATATAAAAAGTGAAAATTAACCAAAAAAATGCATTATTGTGCAATTTTAGACATTCAATAATTAAAATAAGTCAAATATACTGAATTATTCAATATATTTGACTTATTTTTACATTTAGCAAACAAAAATGACAACTGATAAAACCAGAAAAAGAAAATAATAATACATTTTTCTTCAAATATTAAAATATACTTCACGAAGTTATTGTTATTTAATTTTAAATTAACAGCAATTAAAATAAAACCGTTTATATATTATAATAGACTACTTAATTTAATACCATTAAAAACGGCTTAGTCATTGCTTACGCTTATGTTATTAGATTATTTCTACTAATAACCATTAATCAGACAACAAATTTGCTAATTTAAAATTATGTCAACAGCACATTGCTTTAATTCAATTATTGATCTGTTAACACTAAAATAATATTTAGTATGCAATCAAATCTTCTAACAACTCACTTATTTATTAATACCAGATATATATTTAACGCATATATTGATTTTATATTATAACTGCAATATTTGCATGCAAATAATTATAAATTAAATAATAAAATTCATAATTTTTACCATTAATTACTCCCGAAAAACATTATTTGCGATTAAAACAACAAGTCTTAAAAAAAACTTGATTTTTTTCTCGATTATTTATATAATCAAGCTATGTCTAATAAAAGAAACAACGATCTTGCTTTTTCTAGCACTATTACTATAGCTACTCTTATTTTAGCCTGCATATTTATTATTTTTATCCCAAGTTATTTTCATACTCCACCCGCCAATCTCAAAAATTTAATTCTCTACCTTACTACCCTTGCTTCATTTTTATTTTTCTGTCTTCTTATTATTCGGCGTAATAAACTTTTTTTATCTTTTTCACCCCTATTTCCTCATTTGATTACTTTAATATTTGTGATTTTTCTTACCACTATTTATAAAAATTTCACTTATCCAGAAAAATCATTTCTAGGCCCAGCTGGCCAAATGATCTCTTTTAGCCTCATCGCCATCTGCGCTTCTTTTCTAATCAAAGCGAAAAACAATCAAATCCTTGTCAAAACTCTGATTGCTATTTCTCTCGCCACCTCACTAATTACATTTGGAATCACCCTCAATCACCATTATTCATTTATTTCTCCAACACTTCTGAGCATTTTTTCTGGTCCCAGCCTTAACTACAATCTCTTGTTTCTAGGCTTAGCCAGTCTTTTTTCTTATTTTTTTAAAAAAAACAAATTTAAACCTCATTATTATTTATTTTTAATTATTATTATCGCTGGTCTCATTTTTAACACATATCTTTATTTTTCTAATTCCACCGTCCTTTATTCCAACTTTCAATCAAGCCTCACTACTATTTCTCATCAAACAACTAATCGGTCAACCTCCGTCTTAAAACAAATTCTATTCGGCAGTTCAGCCCAACAATACTCAGACAATTATTATTCTTTTCATCTATCAGATGGTTCTTTCTATCCAATTCAATCAATTAGCACTCCACTTACTATTTTTTCTTTATTCGGTTTTTTTAGCTTAGCCATTTGGTTATCACTCATTATTAAAACCGCTGCTCTTTGCTTCACTAAAAAAGAAGAAAATCAGCACCTATACTTTATTCTTCTCATTAGTTTTATCGTTCAATTATTTACCCCAATTTACCCACTCATCCTTTTAATCCAAGCCACTATTATTGCCTTTGCTGTCAATAAAAACAAAAAAACCCTCATTAATATTAAATTTTCCACTTTCTTTGATCATTTGGAAAAAAAATCCTACTCATCAAAGGACAAAAGCAAAGCTGCCATCTACTCCATTCTCTTTTTTGCCTGTCTCAGCCTATTATATGCCACTTTTAAAATAGGACAAAGCTATTTAGGCTACTACTATCATCACCAAGCCTTAAAACAAGAAAATAGCCTCAATCAATTTTATCGTTATTCCCAAAACGCCGTTGAAGTCGCTCCTTTTATTGACACTTTTAATCGTTTTGCCAGCATCGCCAATCTTGAAATCATGCTAGAACAAATAAACCGCCATGCAGACAGTCAAGGACAAGCTCAAGCATTACAACATTTCAATTATGCCTTAACCTACGCACAAAAAGCTATCGCCATCGAACCTTATAATGCCAATAATCATCAATTACTTGCCGGACTATATTATGAAATATTGCCTTTTTTAGCTACTGAAAATCGACCTCAAGCTTTTCAACAAGTTGCCGCTTCTTTAGCTCAAGCTGTTTTATTACAACCAAAAAATCAAGAGCTTCATCTTTTACTTGGTGGACTATATCATAGTCAAGGAAATCTAGAAGAAGCGAAAAAAATCTATCTTATTTCTTATCAGCTCAACCCCAATCATTTACTCACTAATTATCAATTAGGCATTTTATATGCCCAACAAAACGAATTTGCGCTTGCAAAAACTCACTATCAAAACGCTCTCAATCATCTTGATCTTAAAGACGAAAACTACTCTCAAAACCATCAAATTCTCACCCAGAGAATCGCCAATCTACCCTAAACATTTCATTTTTCAACTATACTCAAGCATTTTTTCACACGCTTTACTATAAACTATCAACTGCTTATTATTCACCTTCATTGCCGCGCAAGTAACTTCATTTTTCGCTAGAGCCCTACAAACTACGTTTCACTTTCTCTCACTAGTATCTATTCAAATCCACACTTGATATAATAAGCCTCTAGCCACATAGCTTCTCTTCCACTATCACATCTCTTGCTTATTATTAATTACTCCCAACATTACTTTTCACAATAACAGCCGGCTTAGCTCGCACCTATAGTTAAAAACAAAAAAAAACGCTCTCAACAATTATAAGTCGCTCTCAACATACTTAATCCATATTTTCTCTTTAATTTTTTCTATTCCCTCACCTGTTATTGCTGATACAAACCACACTTCCAAACCATTTTTCTCAAATAATTCCCGCACTGAACTTTTTAATTCATCACTATATAAGTCACTTTTATTAATTAATATTAACGCATTTTTTTGCGTTAAAAATTTATTATAATCAAGAATTTCTTTATATAATTGCATATATTGCTTATATAAATTACTAGCATTTTCTGCGTTATTAATATTTTCCGCACAAACTTGCTCCTCACTCAAAAACAAAACATATATTATTTCATTACAATTCTGCACATGTCTCAAAAATGCATAACCTAAACCTTTACCCATACTAGCTCCCTCAATTAAGCCAGGTATGTCTGCCACCACCAAACTCCTATTATCAGTCAAGCTCATTACTCCTAAATTTGGCTCTAAAGTAGTAAACGGATAATTGGCTATCTTAGGTTTTGCTTTAGTAATTCTAGAAAGAAAAGTGCTCTTTCCAGCATTAGGCCAACCCACCAAACCCACATTTGCCAACAATCTTAATTCCAAAAATACCATTTTTTGCTCACCGTAACTCCCATACTCAGCTTCCAATGGCGTAGTCTTATCTGCTCTCTTAAAAGCATTATTTCCCCTCCCACCTCTTCCACCATGACATAAAATTATTTTTGAATCTGCCTTGTCAAAAGTTGCAATTTTTAATAAATGACCACTTTCATTTTGAACATACTCACCATCTTCAACTTCTATTTTATTACGAACATAATTTTCAAACCTTGGCTTCTGATTTTTATCTATTTCATCTTTAATTCTTTTTGCTGGAGGATTAGTTTCTTTTTCTACCACATATTTTTCATTTTCCTCATCACTTCCTATTGTCTTTTTTTTCAAACCATATTGCAATCTTTTTTTTATTGAAGCTTGATTTTCATCATATAACCACACCACTGTTCCTAGTGGCACTTTAATAACCACTTTGTCACCTTTATTACCTGTTCTATTACCCCTGCCACCCATTTCTCCATCTTTAGCCACAATCGATTTAATGCCAGACAAATGCTGCAAAGTATTTAATTTTTCATCTGCTTCCAAAACCACATCGCCCCCATCGCCCCCATCGCCCCCCTCAGGTCCACCCTTTAAAATTTGCCTATTTCTAAAAAACGCTACTTTTCCATCTCCACCATCTCCAGCTTTGACATATAATCTTACTAAATCAAGCATATAATCCTATCTTAAATAATTTAAAGGGTTTAATAACACCGAACCCTGCCTTACTTCAAAATGCAAATGCACGCCCGTTGACCTTCCCGTGCTCCCCATTTGCCCCAAAACATCTCCCCTATTAACCGTTTGACCAGCGCTTACACTTAATGCGCTCATATGAGCATACAAGGTTAAAAGTCCATTTCCGTGATCTACCACCGCTTTATTTCCATAACCAGAAGGATCCCAACCAGAAGCTACCACTGTCCCACTATCAACAGCCAAAATTGCTCCACTTCCCGCAATATCGATTGCCTTGTGATAGAAAAAATAACCCTGAGTTATTCTTCCCGCTGCCGGCCAGACAAATGATCCTGTAGCACTCACCGCTCCAGCACTTGGAGTCATTACTGAAGCATATGTTGGTTTTGGCGCAGCTTTTTCTTGTGGTTTTACTCCTCCAGGCACCATTAAAAATTGCCCCACTGCCAACTCAAAAGTTTCATCATTCAAAAAGTCATTAAATGGAAAATCAATTATCGCCTGCGCCTGCAATTGATCCAAACCATATTTTTTGCCAATTGTCCAAATTGTTTCTCCCTTCGCTACTTTATGCCTCACTCCATCTATTGGTAATATTTTTAACGCACTCCCCTCTTTAATTTCATTTTTATTTTTTAAATTATTTTCCCACAAAATCGTTTCTGCTCGCAAACCATATTGCTCAGCTATATCTTCTAATGATTGGTCTTTCTGCACTAGATGAGTAGTTACTTCGCCGCCACGCAATTTTTTTACTTCCTCAGCTTGTATAGTATAAAAGCTTATTTCCTCACTATTTGCCGCCAACACTCCTTTATTAGTTTGACTTCCATAATGTTCCACTCTTTCAAAAATTAATGGTGCACCCATTACTACCGCAAAAGCCAACATCATTGTTGCCATATGCATAATTGGCTTAGATTTTTTACCCCTATCTTTATATAATCCTACCACTATTAAGTCTTTCACTGACTCAAAAAATGAAAAGGGTACATAAATTCTATTCTTTATATAACGATGACAAAAATTAATAAAAAGAAAAAAATCACTTAAACAACCAGCCTTACTCTTTAGCCTTTTTCTTTTATTCGTTTTAGTCTTACTTCTTTTAATCTTCATTTATTGATTTCTTAAGCTTTGCAAAAACTCTTTATTGCTCTTTGTTTTTTTCATTTGAGCTATTAATGTCACCGTTCTTTCATCTTTATCTAAAGTATCCAACATTCTTTGCAAAGTTAAAACCGCCTGGTAGGTCATTGGATCTATCAACAAATCATCCCTTCTTGTTCCAGACTTTTGCACTTCAATTGCCGGATAAATTCTTCTCTCAGCCATCCTTCTATCTAAATGCACTTCTTGATTTCCTGTCCCTTTAAATTCTTCATACACTAAATCATCCATTCTCGAACCAGTATCTACCAGAGCAGTGCCCACAATCGTTAAAGAACCAGCCGTTTCAAAATTTCTCGCTGCCCCAAAAAACCTCTTCGGTGGAAATAATGCCGCGGGATCAAAACCTCCAGACAAAGTTCTACCAGAAGTTGGAATTGACAAATTATATGCTCTTGCCAATCTCGTTATTGAATCCAACAGAATTACTACATCTCTACCTTTTTCCACCAATCTTTTTGCTCTTTCCAAGGCTAGTTCTGCCACCCGACACTGAACGTCAGCTGCCTCATCAAAATTACTCGCTGCTACTTCACCTTTTCCTTGAGTAATTTTTTCAATATGTCTTCTCATATCAGTTACTTCCTCTGGTCTTTCGCCAATTAACACCGCCATTAAATGAATATCAGGATAGTTTGCTGCTACACCAGTACTTATTTCCTTCAAAAAACTTGTTTTACCAGCTTTAGGTGGCGACACAATTAAACTTCTTTGTCCTTTTCCAATGGGAGCAATCATGTCTACTATTCTGGTAGAACAAGGTTCTTTACCTGTTTCCAATTTTATCTGTTCATTTGGATAAACTGGCGTCAATTGATGAAATTTTACTCTTGAAGTTTTTACAAATTCCTCCAAAGGCACATCATTA
>CAZMIQ010000059.1:0-6018 GCA_964566525.1 uncultured Pseudomonadales bacterium
GCGTCCATGTCTAAATTAACATTGGTTAAAGAGATGGTTGCAAAATCTAAAAGAAAACCTATCTTTTGAAATATTTTTTTCATTATTTCCTTTATTAAATTAATAAGAAACTTATTAATACATATTTTTTTGATACTGTTATTATATACTGAAATGTAAATATTTGCAAGCGATTTTCTTAATTTGGTGATACATGAGGAAAAATGCCTAATTAATGATATAATTAGGCAATGTTACCAAAAAAGAATCGTTTTGACGGAAGAATTGAGAATAGTTTTTTTTATCAAGCGAAAAAAGTATTTTCAGATATAGTGACGCTTTATTATTTGCCTAATGATGATTTATCCGAACCGCAAATGGCAATTGTCGCTAGTAAAAAGAATTTTCGAACTAGTGTACAAAGACATCAAGTGAAAAGAAAATTAAGAGAAAATTTACGGAAAAAAATGGTTGATTGGCCAATAGGTCAATATGTTTGGGTATTAAAGTCTAATTTTTTAAAGTTGACGGCAATAGAGTTAGAGCATGAATTAAAAATTATTCAAACTAAAATAAAATGGTAAAATCCGCTATGTTTGTGATACAATAAAATGGTTGAGTAAAAAAGGATATTTATGAATATTTTTATTCCAGATAGTTGGTTAAAAGAGTATGTACAGACTTCACTTGAGCCTGAAAAATTGGCGCAAGCGGTATCTTTATGCGGTCCGTCATTCGAGCGAGTCTATCAAATTGAAGAGGAGGCAGTTTATGAAATTGAAGTCACTACCAATCGAGTAGATGCAATGTCGGTCAAGGGTATGGCTAGAGAAGTAGCGGCTATTCTTGATGTGCCGATGGTAAAAAGTAAATATCAAGATGTGGATTGGTTAAATGAACAATTAGAGGATAAAGTTTTACCCTTGCCTAAAGTAGAAGTGGCGACTGATAGAATTAACAAAATTGTGACAGTGGTGCTAGATCAAGTAAAAAATCAAGCTAGTCCAGCATGGATGCAAAAGAGGCTGAGGCAAATAGATCAGAATAGTCACGGCATTATTATTGATGTAACTAATTATATTACTCATGAGTTAGGTCATCCTTGCCATGCTTTTGATTATGATAAAGTGATGAAATTGGGTGGAGTGATTAAGATTAAAATCGCCCAAAAAGGCAAAAAGTTTATTACTTTGGATGGTGAAGGATATCAGACTGTAGGAGGAGAAGTGGTGTTTGAAAACGATCAAGGAGAAATAATTGATTTGCCAGCAATTAAAGGGACGGCAAATACGGCGATTGATGAAAATACTAACAGAGTACTTTTTTGGTTGGAAAATATGGAGGCAATGGCAGTGAGACGAGCTAGTATGAGTCATGCAATTAGAACGGTAGCGGCGGTTTTGAATGAAAAAAACGTTGATCCGTCTTTGATGGAGGAAACTTTGGTGGCAGGAGTAAAAATGTTAACAGAATTAGCTGAGGCGAAAGTAGCGAGCGAAGTGTGGCAATATGAAAACAAAGAAAAAAAACCAATAAAATTGATAAACTTAAATTTGGATCGCTTGGATAGTTATCTAGGAGTGGAAATTATTGAAAAGCAAGTGGAGAAAATTTTATTGAGTTTGGGCTTTGAAATTGAAAAAAGTGAAAAAAGACAATGGCAAGTAAGACCAGCTAGTTTCAGAAGTTACGACATAACGATGGAAGTGGATGTGATTGAAGAGGTGGCAAGAATATATGGTTATCATCGATTGCCGAGCAAAATTGATTTTTCATTAGTTAAGATTAAGAAGCAGACAGAGGTGTATTTTACTTTGGAGAAAAAATTTAAGCAGTTTCTAGCAGCTTGGGGTTTGAGCGAAGTCTATACTTATTCAATGGTGGCTCAGAATCAGTTGGAAAAAGATGGGAATCAATATTTAAAAATCAGTAATCCTTTAAGTGAAGAAAATGTTTTCATGAGGCAAAGTTTAATTCCTAGTTTAAGTCAAGTGGTGGCAGAAAATAAACTCAAAATGAGTCAAAGCCGAGGGGTTTTCGAATTAGCAAAAATATATTTTCCTGGTGAAAAACAAGACAAAGTGGTAGAAGAGACGGTTTTAGCAATAGTTACTACCCTACCCTATCGAGAAGCAAGGGCAATGATCGAGCAGATGTTAGCTTTGGCTTATATTAAAATTGAAATTAATAGTCAGGGTGAAATATTAATTGGTGAAGAAATAGTCGGTAAAGTAATAATGTTGGAAAATCAATATGTAGCTTGGGAAATGCAAATGGCTAAAATTGGAGTACAAGCCAGAACATATCCTCAAGTGGAGCTAAAAAGTCAATATCCAGCCATAGTAGAAGATTTAACTTTCGAATTGAATAATTTAGCGGTGGGCGATATAATGAAGAAGATGAGAAAAGCGAATGAAATGTTAATTGAAGTGATTTTGAAAGACATTTATCAACAGAATTATACTTTTACTTGCGTTTATCAAAGTATGGAAGGAGTCTTAAAGAGTGAACAAATTGCGCCGGTGAGAAAAAAAGTGGTAGCAATGGTAGAAAAATTAGGAGGCAAATTAGTGGGTAAATTAAGTGAAGAAACTAAGGAGAAAAAATGAGTACAATTGGAATAAATCAAGAAAAAGAGAGAAATAATGTAATTGAAGAGGGTAAAAAGGACTTTTTATCGTCTAAGCTTGATGATAAAGTGGAAAAAGTAGAAAATGTTGATTTTAAGCCATTAGAGGCTCAAAAAATTGAAAAGCAACAATTAGCTGATAACCGAGAAGATATTGCAGAATTTGCCCAAGAATATCGGGAGGAAATGGTTAAAAGAGCAGAAAGTGGAGTTTTTGAAAAAGAAGAGTTGGTGATAGATGGGGTAAAACATCATGTTTTAAAAACTGAAGGGATGAATAATCAAGTTAAAGCAGAAGAAAGTCGGGCTTGGTTGGTGATTTTGTCTGAAAAAATTAAAAAAATGTGGCAGGCTTGGCAAAATCAAAAAAAACAAGAAAAAATATAAATTTAGTGCGTAAGCGCTGAGATTGTATTAATTATTAATAAAAATAGAAAGATGATCATGGATAAAAAAATGACGGTGGGTGCGGGAGTGGGAGTGGTGTTGGTTTTGGGAGTGGGTGTTTTGGTAGCTATGAATATGAAAAAAGATAAAATAACGGAAGAAAAAGTGAGCGATGAAGTGATGACGATTGCTAATGACGTAGTTGATTTAGCTGGAGTTAATAATATTCAAGATTTAATGAAAAAAGGTGAAAGCATGGAATGTACTTTTGATTATGATTTGGGTGAGATGCGAACTCAAGGAAAATACTTTTTTGATGGCAAGAATGAAAGAATGAAAATGGAATCAACTTTAAGCCAGAATGGAGTGGAAACTAAGAATTTTGTTTTGGATTTGTCTGATTATTTATATACTTGGTCAAATGAAAATGGCACAATGGTGGGGTATAAATTTCCTAATGATATGAACGATGAAATAGATAGTGATATAGATCAGGAAATTGAAAATTTGGGTGGTCAAGAAATTGAAAATTATGAAGAGGAAGAGTTTGAAGGTGATAGTTGGGTAAAAGAAGCAAAATTAAGTTGTAAAAAATGGAAAGTAGATGAAAAAATGTTTGTAGTGCCAGTAGACGTTAATTTTCAAGATATGTCGGTTTTCAATGAGCAAATGGATTTATTTGAAGCTAATTCAGATGAAGCCAATGGTCAATTGGAAGATTTTGACATGAGTAGTATCCCAAATATGGATGAGTTAAATTTTGATAATTTGCCACAAATGGAAGAATAATTAAAGAGAAAAGCATTAAGTAAAAACCCCGCCTATAGAGGCGGGGTTTAAGCGTTTTAAGAATAAGAATTAGGGAAAAAATGCCTGAATTGTAGGTAATAAATAATGCCCGCCTAAGAATAAGAGAACTATGGCGCCAGCAAGATAAATCCAAGCTAGAGCTTTTGATTGGGCAAAATAAACTTCTTTGGTGACGACAGCGATGATGAAAATGACAATTTCGATTAACATGTAGAAAAAAAGATAAAGTAAGATGTAGCCAAGGTAAGCCATGAGTGAAAGCTGGCTTTCGGCTAGAATACCGGCATAGATAACTGGTAAAGCGATAGAGCAAGGCAATTCGACTAAAGTAATAATAGTAGCAAAAATGATGACGCTAGTGGCAAGGAAAAATGTGCCTTGCTGACTGCTGAAAGCAGTTTGCATTCTTTTGGTGGCATTAGCTACTAATTTGCCGCCGCCAGAGCTACAGCTGGGGCCATATTTAAGAAATTGATAGAATTTATAAATGAAGAAGATTCCTCCGCCAAAAGAAGCTAAGCCAATTATGATTTTGAGTAAAGAAAGATGACCAATGAGGGCGCTAATAGCGGTTGTCCAGATGAAAACTAAAATACCATAAATAAAAGCACTAGTAAAAATGAATAAACTGCCATAAAAAATGGTTTTTTTGCGAGAATTAAGGGTGATTACTAGCATAAGAATTAAGACAATGGCGCCAATAGAACAGACATTTAAGCCGTCGAGTGAGCCAATAATAGTAGTGGTGAGTGGTAAAGACCAGTTGGAAAGATTGGTTTCGCCAATAAAAGGAATATTAATGAGATTGGCGGTGGAAGTTAATTGTAAACCTTGGATGAGATTGATAATTTGTTGATTGTTTTGATTGGAATATCCTTGGAATAAATGACCATTGATAAAAACAGTGGGAACCATGAGGCGATAATTGTCGATTTGATGAGTGGTGGCTAATTCTTTGAGTAAGGCCACGTTATTTTTATCTAAAATATTATGGGATTCTATCTTAATGTCCGGATAATCTGCGATGAGTTCATTGAAAAATTCTTTTTGTTTAGCGCAGTCTGGACAACCAGGTTGTTCGAAAAAAATAAGGTGGCTAGCGGTGGCTTCTGGAGTTTCAGTTTGAGCTAGAGCTTGATTAAAGGTGGTAATAATGATTAATAGAATAAATATAATTATTTTTTTAAACATAAAATCTTTCTTTGAATTTTACTTATGTTGTTTTTTAGCTAATTCGTCGTCAATGATTTTAAAAATTTCTTCGGCTTCTTTTAGACCAGAGAAAGCAGTATCATTTATAATGAAAAATGGAATACCTTTAATTTGGAATTTTTCCATTTCTTGATTAGCTGCTTCGATTAGAGGTGAGTATTTCTCGCCATTATCAAGGCAAGTTTGGAATAATTGAGTATCTAAATTTAATTCTTGAGCATAAGAGAGCAAATCTTCTTCTCCTTTAACGCCTTTTTCAATTAATAAATTTTGATAAGCCCAAAATTGATTTTGCTCATTGGCACAATGGGCGGATAAAAACACGTTGTCGGTAGGACTACCAGCGTCTTTATAAATATAATAAACTAGACCAGCATCGATGTATTTTTCTTTAATTTGGGGGAAAATTTGTGTTTTGAAAGCTGAACAAAAACCACAATAATAACTAGAATAGTTAATCATCATGACTGGAGCCTGAGGATCACCTAAACTGGGATTCTGAGAAATATCTAAATCTAAAGTTAAACTTTTTTCTGATTGAAGGCTAGAATTGGCAGAAGATTGATTGGATGGAGATTTATGAGTTTGGTTATTGGATGGTTGTGTTTGATTAGCGCTATTTTTCTGCTGGGAGGTAAAGTATATTAAGCCTCCAAGTAGAAAAATGATTGCAAGGATGAGAAAAATGTTTTTTTTCAGATATGTCATATGATTAATTTACCTTTATGATAATTTTTTTCTTTATTATACACCTAAGTTAAAATAATTTTATAGTGTTTTGAATACATATTCAATAAATTGTGTTGATAAATGATAGATGGCAGAAAATACTACATTGATAAAGATAGAAATATTACACAATTGGTGGAAAGGCAATGATGAATAAAGATGGGAGTTAGAAGTTTGAAAATAAGACATAATTTTAATTTATACTGGCTAAAAAAAAGCTAATAGTATATCTAAGATAATAGATTCCTACCAATAGAAAGATAATAGCTACT
>CAZMIQ010000060.1:0-6009 GCA_964566525.1 uncultured Pseudomonadales bacterium
CTACGAACAAGCCGCCATTAGTAGAGATAAAATTAAGCTGATTAATGAAATCACGAGTGAAACTTATCATCTTAAGTCAGACTATTTTTTACCCAAATTATTAAGTGATGATAATCAACATGCTTTAATGCAATTGAGGCAAATTTTACGCACTTACCAAAATATCCCTAGAGAGTATCAGCTTGAGCGGATAGAAGGTTATGACGTTAGTAATACTGCCGGTCAGCAAGCCGTCGTCTCGATGGTAGTATTTACAGACGGAGAAAGTGATAAAGCTCAATATCGCAGTTTTAATATCAGAAGTTTAAACACTCCCAATGACTATGCCATGCTAGCAGAAGCTATAACTCGCCGACTCAATCATCAAAATGATTGGCGAGCGCCCAATCTTTTATTAATTGATGGTGGCAAAGGGCAAGTGCGCGCGGTTTTAGAAATTTTAAATTCATCTCTCTGGGCGTCATTGCCAGTTATTGGTTTAGCTAAAGATCCAGATCGAATTATAATTCCCACCAATATGATCGCAAAAACAAGCAAAAAATTAACTATCCAATGGCAAATTTTAAATTTACCAGACAATCATTTAGTCTTAAAATTACTCAGGCAAATTAGGGATGAGGCTCATCGTTTTGGCAAAAGTAAACATCTCTCCAGAAGAAACAAGCAATTAATTCAATCAAATTAAAAGTGCGTCAGGAGGGACTTGAACCCCCGACACCCTGTTCCGAAGACAGGTGCTCTATCCGCTGAGCTACTGACGCCTACAAAGGTATTATATCAGATTTAGTCATTAGTGGTGTGGTTGATTTTGAATAGGTTTACATATATTTTGGGAATAAAGGATCAAATATGTATAGCAGTAAATACATTTAGTCCATAATTTAGTACTTTAAAAGTGCTAAAGAATCAATTATAACTCTATTAATCAATAAAAAATAAGGAATTTACCAACACAAAATTTTACTTAACCCGATTTTGTCAACATAAAAATTTTATTAATTCAACTCATTAAGAACACTCATTCTAATTTTATTTCTACGGTATTTAATATTTTGCATTAATTAGATCTATAATATCAAAATATGTCTAAAATACACAAAATCATTATTCGAATGAATGAAACACTATGGATATAAAAAAATTACCTCAACGAAAATCAATTCGATTAAATGATTATGATTATTCATCAACAGGATTATATTTTATAACGATATGCACACAGGACAAACAAAATCGTTTCGGCACAATTAAAAATAATTGCATTATTATTAACGAATATGGACAAATTGCACACGATGAATGGATTAAATTAAAAAACAGATTTAAAAACATAAAATTACACGAATTTATCATCATACCAAATCACATCCACGGGATAATCGAAATTCTCGTACGGGCAGGTAGCACGGGCAACCCTTGCGGTTACCCTAAATAATATTGACACGCGCAATATTACCCTATCTAATATTATTGGTGCATACAAATCGTTGGTTGCAAATAAATGTTTAAATATTTATAAATCAAAAAATGAAATAATGGGAAAATTTTGGCAACGAAATTATTATGAACATATCATCCGCAACGAAAAATCATACATTAAAATTTCGGAATATATAATAAACAATCCATTAAATTGGCAATCTGATGATTAATTTAATAATTTTAAAATCAATAATGTCTCAACACAATATTTTGTCATTTGTAAGGTCAACCACTAACATACTATCGATCGTTATATATTTGTAAAAAAACCATGAATGAGTTTTTCAACAATTATCACTCTCAAAGGTAGTGAACTCATACACTCTTGACAAATTGATTATGTTTAATATATAATCAATTAATGACCAGTGAAGATTATTATAATAGTGAAAAAAAAGTAAATTTTAAAAATCCTAATAGAGTTGATTTTGCTAGATTGGTTGAAGAAGATCCTAAAATTAGTGAGCAAATTGAAAATCCTCAACAAGAAAATGGTTTTAGAGAACAATGGCGAAAAATAGCTGAAAAACTACCATTTACTAATTCAGAAAATTCAGCTTTGGAAAATTGTTTGACTGATAGTGAGGAAGATGCTCCTCCAGTAAAAACAGACTTGGAAAAATCAATCAAATTAAAAAATAGGTTGAAAAAGTTTGTAGGAATTTTATCATTAATTTCTATTCTAAATAGTGGATCCCCTAGTCAATCTCAAGAACAAAATGCCAATTTCAATACCCAAACAAATACAATTAACCAAGACTCAAGAAGTAAATCTTTCGGTTCAGTGAATGATTTTTTAACTGAAATATTAGATACAAAAAAAGAGGAAAGAGAAAGTGAAATTAAGAAAGCTTATGAACAAGGAGATTTTTTAGGTATCACTTTGCAAAGCTATGCTAATAAAAATGAAGATGTTAATTCTGCTAATTTTTCTAATTTTTTAGAAACAGTTGGCTATGATGGTAAAAAATCAAGATATGCTCGAGAAATGATAGAAAGTGAAAAATTATTAACTGAAGAGCAATGGGAAGAAATTGGCAGTCAATATTTAACCGATGTTGTGGTTCAACTTAAAGAAGTAGAAACTGAGGTTCCCGACTATCATTTATTGGTAAGGAAGATTTTAGTCGAGAGCGGTTATAACAATATTGGACCTAACGATGAGCAATCTAAAATGATTCTTTTAGTGCAGGAAGCTAATTATCGAGCAATTAAAAGACTAAACCCAGAAGAAGTAGATTATCTATATCAACGATGTGGTATGATTAATTTTTTTCGCTACCGCACTCAGGATTTAAAAAGACAAGTTGAAATTTTACAAGCAGTTGATCAACGAGAAGATTTACCCATTAATGGTTATGTCTTACATATTTTTGCTCAGGCTGATTATAATCGAGTCTTTGACAGTCATAGCCACCGTCAAGATTATCAAGCGGTTGAAGCCCATCAGCAAGATTATCCATTGATAATTGTGGAAGCTCATGATTATAATAGTTTTTTTCATCAAGTCAAAAACATGCATCAAAAATTGGGATCAGCCGATATTGTATTTATTGAAGCCCATGGAAACAAACATGGTTTTGTTTTGGGTTACAATCAAGATGGAACTGCTTGGAATCAAGTTAATATCCAAAATTATTTAAAAAATGGCAATCTTTTAGGAAAAATCATCAAGAAAAATGGCACTCTAGTCCTCAATAGTTGTGCTACTGGCAATGATCAATTGAATCCAGAAGCAAAAAACGGCGAAAAGATCAGTTTAGGACCACAATTATCAATTAATTTATCAGAAGTTTTAGTAATTGCTCCTGATCAATCTGCCTCTCCAGGAAAAACTCAATATTATCCTACCGCAGATGGTCTTAAAATTGCTATCCGTCATCAAACTGCCAGAGATGAAAAAGATGTCACCAGATATTATCTCAACGGTAGAGAAATCGATTTAAATGATGGTTTAGAAATCGGCCCTGATTATAATGAGTATGCTTATCAAGAGCCAATTAAGAATAATGATTCTCGCCTTCATCAAATACCCATGTCATCAGGATTCATTCATCGTAATGAAGATTTGTAAAATTAATTTAGTTGTCTAGCTACTTCACTATCATTAAATCATCATCAAAACTACCATCTTATTTTAAAACTCCACCGATTACCTTGTCATATTGTTTAAAACTCAATATGGCGACAAATCTTGTTGACAAATCTTGTATCTCTGCCTTGGCGACTGCAATAAGTCACTCTTTTGTGCGACCACTATGGGATAACTAGGCTCTTGTCTAGCTTTACCTTTAACAAATTCATGTAGAGGCGCGGCTCTATAGCCGCGCCCCTCACCATCGCACACTCACCACTCTGAAACTTATTTCATTTTGCTACCTTGTTTTTTTTGTTTTTTAATGCTAAAATAAAACATCAGCTCAATAATTTATTATGTCTCAAACCAAAAAACTAAACTATTTTTTACAATTGACCAAATTTTTAGTAATTATTTTCATCTTTATTTTTTCATCATCTATCCACTTATTCGCCCAAGAAGCCATCGGTGGCGATGAGGTTTATGAAATTGAAATTGACGGCAAAAATTACCGCGTTCACGCTTTTAAGACAGTTGGCAATCATACATTTGTAGTAAATCAAAATTTAAATGGAGATATTTTAATAGTCGCGGGTGGAGGTAGCGGTGGTGGTGCAAATCCTGGCGGCGGCGGTGGAGCAGGAGGTTTGGTTTATCTAGATAATTATTTATTAAATCAACAAAGCTATTTGATTACTGTTGGTAAAGGTGGAATTAATGACGGAAGTAATTTTGGTATAAATGGCGATAATTCTCAATTTAATTATATTACAGCATATGGTGGTGGAGGTGGAGCATGTTGTTGTTATTATGATGGACTATCAGGTGGATCTGGAGGTGGAGCAGGCAGTTATTCAAACAGAAAACAATATGGTGGCTCAGGTTACCTTAATCAAGGCAACAAAGGTGGAGATGCAACTTCTAGCAATAGTGGGTACGCAGCAGGTGGTGGCGGAGGAGCAGGAGCAGCTGGACAAAATGGAACTAATGATAGTCAGTCAAATGGTGGTGATGGTGTAGATTACAGTCATATTTTTGGAACAAACATTGGAGATAATGGTTGGTTCGCTGGCGGTGGAGGAGGAGGTAGATATCCTAATTCTCCAGCAGGATTAGGGGGACAAGGCGGAGGAGGTAATGGTAATGTTAATGGAGTTAATCAAGCTACTTCGGGATTAAATGGCACCGGTGGAGGTGGCGGCGGCGGGCATCCAGGTGCCAATGGCGGCTCTGGCATCGTCATTGTCCGTTATGAAATTAGTCAATTTAATCTCAATATCAATGAAGTCACTACCGACATCACCCCCACCAAATTCTCTCCTGAATTTACCCTCTCCGGCACCCTTGACTATCCCGACGACGGCGACGCCACTAGTGTGGTAGTTTCTGCCACCATTGACGGTATTAATCGAAATATTAATGTCCCTGTGAGTGAAAACATGACTTGGCAATTATCATGGAGCTATAATGAACTCACTGAAGGCGAATATACTAATGTAGAGTTTACTGCCACCAGCAATAGTACGACTCAGGAAGAAACAACCAACACCTATACAGGTAAAATCATTATCGACAAAACTCCTCCCACTTGTGGCAGCTGGTCACCAAGTGAGAGTCCTTGGAAAGTCAGTGGGGGAGAATATTTTACTCTAACATCCTCTTCAGATGTAGGCGGCAGTGGCTTAGCTAGTGAGTCTGCTAGCATCTCTTGCTCCACTGGTCCCTTGTACGGTGACACTTGTCCAGTTACTATTGAAGACAAGGCTGGCAATGATCAAATTTGCCCTTCTCCCATCAATAGAGTCGACATTTTTGCTCCTAATTTAACTGTCACTCCAGCCATTACTGGTTGGCAAGGAGATAAACAAAATATTGAAGTCACTGCGACTGATAGTGAAACTAGTATTACTAGAATTGCTTATGCTTGGTCACTTAATAACTTAGGTAGTGATTGTAGTGGCGGTACAACTATAAGTAGTGGAGATAACTTAAGATTAACCATTATAGGAGGAGAAAATACGTTATATGTTTGTGCTAAAGATTTAGCTAATAATGTCTCTACCTTTACTGATACTTATCAATATATCCCTCCAGTCTTTGCTAATCCTACAGTTGATAAAAATGTTAAACCCACCAATCTTTATTGGAATATTCAATCAGTCAGCGAGACACAATCATATATTGAAGTCAAAGGTTTCTTTCCCAAAACTACCGGCACCTATAATTATGCCCTTGAATACATAATCCCCACCATTAGCAAATCCTACACTCAAGCCCTCCGCACTTCTCCCTTCACCGAAACCCACTTCACCATTCTTATCCCCACCATTGATTTTCGCGCCTCCAAAAATAATCATACCTTCTCCGGTCCGCAAAAGTTAAAAATCACCGATTTAGATCAAATGGAAGTCACCACTATTGACCATAATTTATCTTTTTTCTTTCCCATT
>CAZMIQ010000061.1:0-6008 GCA_964566525.1 uncultured Pseudomonadales bacterium
CCACCAATTCTACCAGATAATTGAATTTTAATACCTAAGGCTCCAGCCGCCATCGCTTTTTCTAAAGCTTGACTAATGGCACGGCGATGAGGGAATCTTTTAATTAATTGTCCAGCAATTCTTTCGGCGACTAATTTGGAAGAGGCATCTGGTTTTTTGACTTCTTCGACTTTGAGGTCGATTTTAGTTTTTTCGCCTTTTTTGTTTTCAATAATAGCTTCGATTTTCTTTTTTAAAGCTTCTAAACTAGTGCCGCCCTTACCGATAACTACTCCTGGACGTGAGACATGAATAATAATTTTCAAAACATTAACTGAGCGTTCGATATTAGTTTTGACTAAACCTGCATTTTCCAACTCTTTATTAAGTAAAGCTCTAAGCTTTTTGTCTTGCAAAAGTAATTGAGAATATTGTGTTTTGTCAGCATACCAAGTGGATGAAGCTGGTAAAGTGACACCTACTCTGTAGCCGATTGGATTAACTTTTTGTCCCATATTATTTTTCTTTCCTTTGTTTGCTTATCTTTTTGGTGGTAGTAGTGGGTTTAGCTTCAGTTTTAGGAGGAGTAGTGGTCATTGATAATAAAACGGTGACATGACAAGTACGTTTTTCAATGCTGTGACCGCGCCCACGACTAACGGCTCTCATTCTTTTTAAAATTGGTCCATCGCTGACGATAATATCAGCTAATTTTAACTGTTCGATATTAAGTTGTAAGTTATTAGTAGCATTAGCTAGAGCTTGTTTAATGACTTTTAAGATGACTAAACTACTACGTCTTTGCATCACTGAAAGTTGCGAAACTGCTTCAGTGAGACTCATTTTTTTGACTTGATTAGCCACGAGTCTGACTTTGCGTGATGATTGTCTGATGTTTTTTTGTTGTGCCTTAATTATCATATATTCCTTAAGTCTTAGTCATGATGCGTTTAACTATTCTACCGTGCCCTTTGAAGGTTCTGGTAGGGGCAAATTCGCCTAGTTTGTGTCCAACCATAGTTTCGGTAATGAAAACATCAATGAATTTTTTACCTTGATGAATACTAAAAGTATGGCCAATAAATTCTGGAGTAACAATGCATGCTCTTGCCCAAGTTTTAATGGCAGTTTTATTGCCAGAAGCTTTTTGAGCCATGACTTTTTTTAATAATTTTTCGTCCACATAAGGACCTTTTTTTGTGCTTCTGCTCATTATTTAATCCTTCTATCCTTGACAATCATTTTATTGTTTTTACTTTTTAATCTGGTCTTATGACCTAAAGCTGGTTTACCCCAAGGTGTTTTAGGATGAGGCATACCAATACCACTACGACCTTCACCGCCGCCATGTGGATGAGATCCTGGATGTTGGGCAGTCCCACGGACTCCTGGTCGGATACCCATGAGTCTTTTTCTGCCGGCTTTACCAATCTTTTCGTTTTTATGATCAAGATTACTGATTTGGCCAATAGAAGCTAAACAGTCTAATTTAAACAGTCTGACTTCTTTAGATGGGAGTAAAACGGTGGCAAATTTATCGTCTTTGGATTGAATGAGCGCATAAGCTCCAGCTGAGCGTACTAATTTAGCGCCTCTACCTGGTTCTAATTCTAAATTATGAATAGGTAGACCCAAAGGAATATGACGCATGCTCATAGTATTGCCTGGTTTGACGTCGGCTTTATCGCTATTAATAATGCGGTCTCCTAAATTGACATTTTCAGGGGCAATAATATATCTTTTTTCGCCATCAGTATAAAAGACTAGAGCAATAAAAGCTGAGCGATTAGGATCATATTCAATTTGTTTAATGACTCCTTCGACGCCAATTTTATTTTTTTTGAAATCTATTAAGCGTAGTCTTTTTTTGACGCCGCCACCGCGATGTCTAACAGTGATCTGGCCTTTATAACCACGACCTTGTCTTTTAAGATGACCTGGTTTAAGTAATGATTTTTCTGGACCACCACGATGAAGAATTTTTTCGATAATATCTACTCGATTGCGTCGACCATTGGTGGTTGGTTTAGCTTGTTTTAACATATAATTATTCCGTTTTTCCTTCTAAATCAAAAAGTTCAATTTTTTGTCCAGCTTTAACTTTCACTAAAGCTTTTTTGGTTCTTTCGCAGGTGACACCTAAGCGACGTCGACCAGTTTTTTTATGAGAGCGATGACCTAAGACAGTATTAACTGAAATAGCTTCGACATTAAAAAGATCCTTAATCATTTTTTTGATTTGATTTTTTTCAGCTGTTTTGCTAACTTCGAAAACATAAGTATTTTCTTTTTCAATTAAGGTGAGAGTTTTTTCGGTAACAATAGGTTTTTTGATGATAAAAGTATGCATATTAAGCTTCCTTCCCAAATAGTCTGGTATTTAAAGCGGTGAGGGCATTTTGATTGAGGATAATGGTATCAGCGTGAACCAGATGTAAAAGATTGACATAGCGACTAGAAACTAAAAGGACGCTAGGAAGATTATTAACTGATCGATATAGATTGGGAGTAATTTTATCAGCAATAATGAGAAGTTTCTGATTGTCATTAAGCTTATCGCCTAGGAGAGTAATAGCATTTTTGGTTTTGCCATCTAATTTTTCTAAATCATTATTTACAAAAGTGTTTTTAGCTTGCATGGCGAAAGCTGTTAATAAAGCTAATTTTTTCATTTTTTGGGTTAATTTAAGGCTGTAATTTTGTAAGCCAGTAGGACCATGAGTGACGCCACCACCAACAAAGATATTAGGTGTTCTAGCTCCATGACGAGCATTACCAGTGCCTTTTTGTTTAAACCATTTTTTCTTAGTACGATTAATTTCACTGCGAGTTTTTGTCTTCGCTGTTCCTTGTCTTTGATTGCTTTGATAAACTCTCAGGGCTTGAGCTAAGAGTTCTTGCTTGATTGGTTGTGAAAAAATTGGTAGTTTTTGATCGGCAATTTGCATATTATTTAGTTTCCTTCTGCGCTACTGGAGTTGTGTCTGAAGATTGTGTAATTTTAGAAGCAGTGAGATCGAGCTTGAAGTTTTTTTTGCATCGATTGGTATTTTTAATAGCGACGATGCCATTAAATGCTCCTGGCACTGGTCCAGTCAGCCATATTTCATGATTTTTTTCATCAAGATGAGCAACAATTAAGCCCTTGACAGTTTGATTGACGTTGCCATAATGACCAGGCATTCTTTTGCCGAGCCAAACTCTTCCTGGAGTAGTGCGATTACCGATAGAACCGACTGCGCGAGCTCGATCTGATTGACCATGAGTTTTTGGGCCACCGTGAAAGCCATGTCTTTTCATACCACCAGCAAAACCTCTGCCTTTAGTTTGTCCTTTAACTTGGACAAGATCGCCAATTTTGAAAATTTGTTGATAAGGGACTGTGCTGCCTAAATTAAGGGCATCAGTGTTTTTGATGTCTCTGATGCCGAAAATTTTTTGTAAACCAGTGTTAAGTGAAAGTTTTTTTAGTCTTGAGCGCAAAGGATGGCTAACATTTTTGAGTTTTTTTTGACCATAACCAATTTCTAAGACTTTTTGATCAGTCCAAGAATTAGCGTCTTTTTTATCTGTTTTAATCTGGGTATTGATTTCGCCAACCACATAATTGGGTTCAATTTTAAATTTAGTAATGGGAATTCTTTTGCCATTACTATCCCAGACTTGAGACATGTTTTTTTTGGTCGCGAAGATAGTATTTATCATAAACTTATTACTTTCAAATTTACATTTTCACTTGAATATCGACTCCCGCTGGTAGTTCGAGGTGGATTAAATTATCGATAGTTTTATTAGTCGGGTCGACAATGTCAATAACTCTTTTGTGAGTGCGGATAACATAATGTTCTTGAGCGTTTTTGTCAGTGTGAGGTGAGGTAAGAACAGTAAACCATTTTTTATCAGTTGGCAAAGGAATAGGTCCGATAACTTTAGCACCTGTAGTGAGGGCTGTGTCTAAGACTTTATTTGACGCCTCATCAATAACTCGATGGTCATATGATTTAAGACGAATTCTAATTTTATTACCAGCATTTTTATTGCTTTTAGTGGCCATATAATCCTTTTCCGGTTTTGGCTAACCGCTAGTCGTATTTTTCTTGAGAAAAAAACTTTTATTTAGCTAATTTAAGATTTAAGATTTGTAATTATAACATAAAAAATGAAAAAATCAAGAGTGTGATTGGGGGAGTTATGAAGACTTATCTAAAATGTATTCCGTCAAGTAAAGTAGGGTCAGCGGAAACAGTGGCTTCAGCATCATCTAAATCGAAGCGGTGAATGACATATCCGACTGGATAAATCCAAGTGTCAGATGGTGGTTGATTGATTCTTACTTGATTAATTTGCCAATAGTCAATCAGATCGCTGTGGTATTCATCGCCGTCTATCCCTGCATAAGTGGCAATGACTAAATAAGTGAGAGGTTTTTTTTGATGCTGAAGGCTAGGAATTTGATTTTTTTGGGAGAAATATTTGAGTGCATATTTTGCTTGATAACCATATAGATCTGGAGAGTGGACAAAATAACCGAAAGCTTGGTCTTGACTATCTTGAAAAACATCATTGGTGAGTTGACGATAAAATTTCCAATGAATTTCATCATCTGTTGGTTTGGTTTGCCAGTAAAATAAACCTTCATTGAGGTTGGCAAAGAAATTGCAGCCAATTACTAGAGTAAAAAAAATAAAACTAATTTGTGTAGGTAAAATTTTAGTGAATACATAAGTAGTAGTAAAAATAATAATGGGTAAGAGGACGCGGTAGTAATGTGGCCAGATATTATCTTTGTAAGGGAGAGTAATGAGCCAGAAACCGATGAAAATTAGTAAAAGGAGGAAGATAAAGGAACGATGCTTGACTGATGAATTTTTATAAGAAATTAAATGATAAAGGAGTAAAAAAACGCAAATGATACCGATAAAATTAAAAATGGTTTGAATATTTTTGGCGGGATATTTAATGAGGCTAAAGCTATCTCTAAAGGCAATTAGACGAGAGGATAAATAATTTTTTTGATCGATGGTTTCCTTTTTTTCGATGAAGCCGTTGATCGCAGATCTTACTTGAATGAAGTCATGCCTAAGATCAAAAACCAGAAAGGTGGAGAGGGGTAAAAGAATAATGAAAATTGAGAGGAGGTGTTTAAAATTACGGTGACGAATGATTTGGTAGAAAAGATAAGTTCCAAGGATAATTAAGACTGGGACGCCAAAAGCCATTTGAAATTGGATTAAGAGTCCGACCATAAAAATAGTGGTAAGTAATTGCCAAGGCTTTTTTTCTATGAGATATAAATAGGCAAAATAGATGATTGGAATAATGAGAAAATTAGCTAAGACTGTATGGGTGTAGCCTTGGGGAAGGAAAGTAGTTAAGCTACTAATTAGAGTAGTTGATAATAGGGCAAAATTTGTGCCAAAGGTTTTTTTGCCAATCAGATAGAAGCTGGCTAAAAATAACCAATAGGCTATAAGCCAGAAAATTGCTACAACTACTGGATTCCCTCCTGAAATCATAAATAACGGTAAAACTAGCCAGTAGTAAAGTGGACCATGAAAGACACCAGCAATACTACTTCTACCACCAATAAGTGATGGTTTTTGATTGACGTACATGTCATCTAAAAGTAAAAAATCTCTGGCGATGTCAGTGTCATAATAAATATCATTTTTAAAAAAATGTAAACAGCCAAGGATTATTTGGAGAGTGATAATAAGATAGCAAAAATATTTCCAATAATTTTTCATGAATTTCTTTAAATTTAAGTTGGGGCTATTATATCATGAAAATAAGATACAGCTATGTTTGTTATCTCTAATTTAACCGATTATCACTGGCAAGGATAAAGTAATTAAAATCTTTTCGATGACTTGTTTGATATATGGGAAAGAAATAGCTAAGGTTATGATCAATAGTGGTGGCTTCCATTTGATCTAAATCAGTGATTTTTAATTTCTGGGGACCGGAGAAAGTGTGATTATCTTTGGAGGCGCGAAAATCTGTGGTGGGGATAAGGAAGGTAAAGTAAG
>CAZMIQ010000062.1:0-5856 GCA_964566525.1 uncultured Pseudomonadales bacterium
TAAATAATTTATGCGCCGACAATCACGTAGTGATACTAAATTTGTCAAAAGCTACTAATGCCCACGGTGAACAAAACACCTATAGTAATTATGCTCATCAAGCTTGCTTGCAAGTGCCTACTGGTGGAAGATTAGAAATTGCTTATCAAAATGATAATTGTGATGGCTATCAAACATCGCTTGCTTCAATGCACGACTCCACTAATGCGCATCTAGGAAATTATAATGCTTATCCAATTAAAATCTGTGCTAATGGCTGGGGGGCAGGAAATTTATTCACCTCATTTGTTAATAGTGCTGGGATAATAATTTCAAATCCGGTTGTAACTTTTTCAGATGAAGGCTTTTCTTTTACAAAACGAGTCTCCACCGGTGTTCTGGGAGATAGTAATGCCAAAATTAGAATTAGTAATGCCACCAATAATACACAGTGGAATTTATCAATTGCGGCTGAAAATGGTCCCAGTAGCACTTGGTCTTTTGGCGAAGAAAACTATGCTTTCAATGATCCTAGTAATGAGGGTAGTAATGGACAAATGACTATTAATCCCCAGACTAGTAATCTTACCCCTAAAGCTAGTTGCGCCGATATAGGACTGAATAAGGGTGGCGACTATGCCTTTAGCCAAGGTGTGATTGACTCCATTACTTTATTAAGTGCCAATAGTGAAGCGCAAACGCATTGCTATTGGGATATAACTGACATACAGGTCAATCAAACCATCCCACCAGAACAAGCTGTGGGAGAATACACTATTAATTTAATGCTCAGTATTGTAGCTTATTAAAAAATTGACAAAACATTTATAATATCAATGACAATAGGAAAATATGATAAAAAAAATAAATAGAAAACAATTAAGGAATTATTTTTTAATAATATTGGTGGCGGGAGGTGTGTGGCTTGCAAGGCTAGTTTATGCCCAAGGAGTACCCAATCCGGGGCATAGTTATACTCAGGTTGGAGGAGGGATAACCCAAGGAGATTTACTGTATGGTTCGGCGAATGATACTTTAGCAATATTGCCGAAATCGACGACAGCGAGTAGATATTTAGCTAATACTGGGACTGATAATAATCCGGTCTGGGCGGCAGTGGACTTGAACAATGGAGTGACTGGTACTTTGCCCATGACTAATGGTGGCACAGGGTCAAACCCAAGTGGGGCCAATCAAATTCTAATGTCAACTTCACAGACTGCTACTACTTGGAAAAACATTAATGATTGTCAGGGAATAAATAAGGCTTTATCATACAACCAAACAAGCGGTGAGTTCGGTTGTAATACGATTGAGACTGGGGGCTACACCCTTCATGTTCAAGCTCTCTCATATAATCCTAGCAGTAATCAAACAGTTTATTTTAGTAGTATGCCGGCGGCGCCTAATACTAGTATTGCTAGAGGAGGAAGAATTTATATTACTAGATCTGGCACCATAACTGCGGCAGTGATTTCAAGCTATGCCTCTACTGCTGGGTCTAATCAAAATTGGGCAATGTATATTCGAGTTAATAATAATACAGATTATTTGATACAAACTTTGGGAGTAGCAGCTAATGAAAGAGTGTGGACTAATAGTAATATGAGCATTCCCGTAGTACTAGGTGATTATTTAACCATTAAAGCAGTTCAACCTGGTTGGTCTTCCAGACCAAGAGGGGTAGTTTTCAATGGATATATATATGTGGAATAAAGTTATTCTACTAATAATAGTAATGCTAACAACAAAATCAATGGTGTTAGCTGAAACTCCTAACCCAGGTCATGATTATACTGAAATTGTGACTGGTATTAAACAAGGTGAGTTATTCTATGGAGCAAATAATGCATTGTCGATCTTGAATAAATCAACTAGTGCGAGTAGATATCTAGCTAATACGGGCAGTAATAATAATCCTGCTTGGACACAAATTAGCTTGAGTAATGGGGTGAGTAATTTCTTATTGCCAAGCAATGGTGGATTGGGCGCTGCTCCTGCTGGTAGTCACGAGCTGGTCGTCACTGATTCACTATCAAGTGCTTCATGGCAACAACTTAACACCTGTGAGGGCAATAACAAAGGTTTGGTTTATTATGAAAGCACACAGCAGATAGCCTGTAATTATCTTGAGTTGTATTCATTACATATTCAAGCGAGTGCATATAACCCAGCTAGGAATACCACGGTCTATTTTGGTGGAGCGCCAATTGTACCCAATAATGATATTGGTATTGCGGGAAAAATTTTTATTACTAAACCAGGAACGATTGTGGCAGCTGCCTTAGCTGCTTATTCAGCGACTGCTGGCACTAATCAGGATTGGTCAATGTATATTAGAGTGAATGATAGTAGTGATTTTTTAATTCAATCTTTAGGAGTAGCGACAACAGAAAGAGCATGGATTAATAGTGCTTTAAATATACCTGTAGTAGCTGGCGATTATCTTAATATTAAGAGTGTTCATCCTAATTGGGAAACGGTCCCTGGGAGCACAGTTTATGGTGGTCATATATTGGTAGCAGAAAAGCAGAATTAATAATGGCAATTTTTTGATTTTATCTTGACTTTTCTATGTTATAATAGTCACCTATGAATGAAAAAGAGAAAAAACAAATAAATAAGACTAGCGAGTCAATGTCAAACAAAAAAGAGAAGAAAGACACTAAAAAAGAATCAGCTCCCGTCATTAATAAAAAACAAAAAACTATCATTGGTCCAGATGGAAAACCAATGAAGGTGGTTGAAATGCATTTTGACCTTGGTAAAATGGGTAAAAATTTGATTTTAATTTTACTTTTAGGTTTGGTAATTATTCCTTTTATTTTGTCTCTTTTTGGCAGTGGCGTAAAAGAAATGACTTTGTCAGAGTTCGCGAGAGACCTAAAAGCCAATAAGATTAATAAAATCGAAGTTGCTGGTGATCAACTTCGTCTAAATTATCATGATCAAGATGAAACCACTCGCCTACCATTAAAATATATTGTACGGAAAGAAAGCGGACAAACAGCTTTAGATTTAGTGAAAGCGGCTAATGTCGAATTAGCGGAAACAAATTTAGAAATAAAAGATATTTCTTTGGGGCAATTAGCGCTTGAAGCATTCTTTAGTCTTTTACCAATTTTATTAATGCTGGGTTTCTTCCTTTTTATTTTCAAACAAACCAAAGGCGGCGGAGCTGATTTATTCGGCATGGGTAAAAGTAGAGCAAAAATCTTCATGAAAGGTAAACAAAATGTGAAGTTTGCTGATGTTGGCGGCATGACTGAAGCCAAAAAGGAGTTGGAAGAAATAGTTGATTTTTTGAAGCATCCAAAAAAATATCAGAAGGTTGGCGCTCGTACTCCTAAAGGTGTGCTTTTAGTTGGACCAGCTGGTACTGGTAAGACATTATTAGCAAGAGCAGTGGCTGGTGAGGCTGGTGTGCAATTTCTATCTATCGCGGGGAGTGAATTTATGGAAATGTTAGTGGGTGTTGGTGCTTCTCGGGTGCGTGATTTATTTGAGACAGCCAAAAAAACGGCTCCGTCAATTATTTTTATCGATGAAATTGATGCCATTGGTCGTATTCGCTCAGGCGGCGGGATGAGCGGACATGATGAGCGCGAGCAAACGCTTAATCAAATCTTAACTGAAATGGATGGTTTTACTCAGAATGATAATGTGATTGTGATGGCAGCGACTAATAGAGGTGATATGCTTGATCCGGCATTGGTGCGACCTGGAAGATTTGACCGAAGAGTACAAGTTAATTTACCAGACTTAGAGGAGCGAAGATTTATTATTAATATTCATCGAAAAAACAAACCTTTCGTGGCTGATCTTAATTGGGAACAAGTAGCAAAAATGACTACTGGTTTTTCTGGAGCTGATTTAGAAAATATGCTGAACGAAGCGGCAATCACTATTGTGCGAGAAAATCGAACTGAAATTACTATGGCAGATATTAGTGATGCGGCGATCAAGGTTAAATTAGGCCCCAGTAAGAAACGCTTAACTGATGAATATGAGCGGAGAATGACGGCTTATCATGAGATAGGACATGCGGTAGTATCACATCTTTTACCTTATACTGATTCTGTGTCTAGAATTTCAATTATTTCTAGAGGAAGTGCTTTGGGCTATACTATTACACCACCAGAGAGAGATAGAATGCAGATAACGCGGAGTGAAATGCTTGATGAAATGTCAGTGCTTTTTGGCGGGCGAGTGGCGGAAGAATTAGTTTTTGACGAATTAACAGCTGGAGCTAGCAGCGATATTGCTCGAGCAACTAAAATTGCTAGAAAAATGGTGGAGGAATGGGGCATGAGTCCATTAGGACCGATGTTTTTAGCCCCACAATATGAAGATAGCGATTATGCGAGAATTTATGACCAACCAAAAACTATTTCTCTTGATTTAGCGGCAAAAGTTGATGCTGAAGTCCAGAAATTAGTGAAAAATGCTTATAAAAAAACCAAAGAATTATTACAAGCAAATCGTGCTACTTTAGACAAAATTTCTTTAGTACTATTGGAAAAAGAAACACTAGAAGGTGATGAATTCGCTCAACTAATGGGAGTAGAAAAGGTCCGTCGCCAATGATTAGCGAAGCCGATTTAAAATCTCATTTTTTAATTATCGATGGTCATGCCTTAATATATCGTGCCTTTCATGCTTTTCCGCCTTTGACAAATGCTAAAGGAGAACTAATTAATGCGCTGTATGGTTTTTTAAGAATCTTGCTTTCAGTTTTAAAACAAGTCCAACCAGATTATTGGCTAGTAGCTTTCGATCATCCGGCGCCGACTAAAAGAAAATTAGCTTTCGATTTTTATAAGGCGAATCGCAAGCCAATGCCTGATGAACTGCGCCCTCAAATCACTAAAATTGAAGAAGCGGTGCATAAATTAGGCATTCCGGAAATGAAAGTAGCGGGGATTGAGGCGGATGATATTATCGGCACGATTAGTCGTGAAGTTTGTAAACAAAGCGATGTCCAAGTCTTAATTTTAACGGGTGATAAAGATAGCTTTCAATTAGTTAATGATTGCATTCACGTCTTAGTGCCTAATATGGGCAGGCGAAAAGAAAAAAACGATAAAAGTATGATGCTAGAATATAATCCGGCTCTTGTGAAGCAAAAAATGCAAATCCCACCGGAAAAAATAATTGATTATAAAGCTTTAGCGGGTGATCCTTCTGATAATATCGCTGGCGTACCAGGAATCGGGGCTAAAACTGCGATCAATTTAATTGATAAATTCGGGAGTTTGGACGAGATATATCAGGCAATTGATCAAGAAAACACGGCTGATTTGCGTGCAAGTGTCGTCAGCAAATTGATTAATGGTCGTGAATCAGCTTATATTAGTCGCCAGTTAGCCACGATTGATCAAAATGTCACTGATTTGGATTTTCAACTTGATGCATGTCGCGTCAATGGCTATGATAAAAATGAAGTGGTGCAATTTTTAAATGAATATGGCTTTAACTCGCTAATTAAGTTGTTACCAGAAGATGATTTTGATAAAGGCTTGCAAGAAGCTTTGTTTTAATCGATGCTGATTTGATAATAAAATTCATAACTGGTCTCGGGTGGAAGAATGATGGTGCCTTCTCTAGCAGTAAATTCTCCTTGATAATCAGTGAAGTCACCATGTCCTTGCCAAGGCTCAAGACAAATGAAGGGAGCAGTTGGCTTAGTCCAAATACCAAACCATGGAGATTGATTAAAATACAGAGTGATACCCTCGCTTTTACCTTGCAGCCTGATCCAATTTGATTTTAAGTTTTCGAAAACTAAAGCGTCATAAGCAAATAATTCTCTTTTTAAAGGCAATTCTTTCATGAAGCCGAAATCAATTCTCTCTTTAGAAAAACTACTGTCGGGAT
>CAZMIQ010000063.1:0-5771 GCA_964566525.1 uncultured Pseudomonadales bacterium
TGTTTTTTTTTGAGGGGCGAAGTGGGGAATTGATTAATTAATTTTTCAAAGTTGAAAATGGCATAACTATCAATAACTTGATAGGTGGTAAGAGCTTCTCGGCCATCAGCGCTAACAGCCATGATTTGACGATTGGTGATTTTACGGGCCAAAGGTAAAAAAATTATACCTGATGGCTCATTAAATAAGCCATGGACTAGACAGTGGTATTTTTTGTTGGTAGTGCGGGTGCGAAATTGAGTGAGTAAATGCATGAGAGTAGGTGGGTTTTTGGCCCAGACAATGAGACCAGAAGTGTTTTTATCTAGACGATGAACCATGCCTTGGCGTTGTTGAAATACTTCTAGGGGAGAAGAGTTGATAGTTAAGGTATAGTTGGTGGAAGAAGGTGGTAGTTGAAGATAGTGGGCTAATTGTTGTTGCAAGCTGAGACTTTGGTGACTGGTAGCATCATTAACAATAATATTAGGAGCTTTATTAATGACCATTAGATCTTGATCTTCAAAAATAATAGTAGAGGGTAAAATATTATTTTTTGCGAGCGACATAAAGGCAATTGCGATAAAGCAAGTAAAGGGCATAAATAATAATAAGAAGGTAGAAAATCCAATCTAGAGAAAGATTGCGGTAGGAATAGTTTGAAGGCTGGAAGTTTAAAGCAAAAAGAGAATAAAGGCTAAAAGCTAGAAGGAAAGTAATGTAAATAAAACCAGCTTTGGCTTGAGAGCGATGACCTCGATACCAGTTGTAAGTACGATAATTTTTTTCTAGATAAGAGAGGAAAAAAAATAGAATCAAGAAAAAAGCAAAAGCATAGAGTTGAGTAGGGTGGACTTTGGCGGTAAGGCCAGGAAAATTGAGACCAATGGGGTTTTCAGTGATATAGCCTGAACCACTGCCATCGAGAAAGAGACCAAAATTATAAAAAACTAAGCCAAGACAAGTGGCGCGTGACCAGTAGTCAAGAATTTCTAGATTGGTAATTTTTTGTTTTTTTAAAAAATAAGTGAGATAAAGACCGCTAGTAAAAATAGCGGCAAAAACAGCGATGCCTGGGTGAGCAAAAAAATTAAGCCAACGCCAGAAATGCCAGTGAAATTGTGGCCAATGAATAATGATATAAATAAATCTTCCAGAAAGAAAGCCAAAAAAAAGTGATAAGAGAAAGCCATCAAAAATTTCAAATTCGTGATAAAAAGCGCGTTGATGTAGTAATCGCCAAAAAACAAATGAACCAAAAAAAGCAGCTAAAATAATAAAAATGGGTAAAAGATAAAGATTAAATAGATTAAAAACAGAAAATGATTGAAACATAATAAGGCTTTAATTATAACACAAAGTAAAAATATTTTCATGTCCAGGGCAAACCAAAGGTTGGTGGGGTAGTTGGTTGATTTTTTTAAGACTTTTTTCCATATCTTTTGGGTTGGAATAAGGCAAATCTGTACGACCAAGACCGCCGTGGTTAAAAATTAAGTCGCCAGAGAAAAGGCAGGCTTGAGTAGAGGATAAACTGTAGGCATTGGAGTTAGTGATTTTGTCTTGAAAATAGAGAGCACAACAGCCTGGAGAGTGACCAGGACAATGGATAAATTGGAGGAGGGGAGAAAAGTCATTAAAAATTTTTGGATCACTAGTGAGATTTTTTAAAGGAATGACTGGGTCAAAATTATAAAGACCAAAAAAGTGAGCGGTTTTTTGGGCACGAACATATAAATGATGATCTGCTTGGTGAAGAAAAACTAAGGGTTGGAAGTTGAGAAAAATGGGTAGGCCTCCGCCCAAATGGTCGAAGTGACCGTGGGTAAAAAAAATAATGGTTGGTTGAAGTTGGAGGGCAAGTAATTCTTCACTGAGGAAATCGCCTTCATCAGCTGGATCGATAATAATGGTGTGACTGTTGGTTTTGTTGACTAGAAAAAAACAATTGGTGGGCATAGAACCAAGTGAATAATGATAGATGAGAAAATTAGTGGTTTCAAAGATTAACATTTATATACCAAGGAGTAATGAATTGAGTAATTTAAGAGTGGGATCCATGATTTGATGAATAGGGGAGGTGGAACCGAAAAGTGGAAAAATAAGTAAAAAAGCGACTAAGAAGCCAAATTGACGATTAAAAAGATCATAACTGCTACGGAGTTGTGGGGTAAAAAAAGTTCTTAAGATATGATGTCCATCTAGAGGGTAAATGGGAATAAGATTGAAAATGGCTAAGACCAAATTAATTTGAAAAAGGACATAAATAAATGATCCGAGCATAATTGGCAGAGCCAAAAAACGCAAAAGAAGAGCACAAATAATAGCTAGGAAGATATTACTGAGTGGGCCGGCGGCGGCAATGAGAGCACCGTCTTTGACAGGATCTTTAAGATTGTAAGGATCGAAAGAAACGGGTTTGCCCCAACCAAAGCCAATGATGACAATTAGAAGAGTGCCAAGGGGATCGAGGTGTTTGAGGGGATTAAGGCTAACACGACCATCTAGGCGAGGATTAGGGTCGCCGAGCTGATCAGCAGCGAGGGCGTGGGCAAATTCATGAATCACTAGAGCAATGAGAATGGACAACATGAGGAAAATAAAAGAAAGTGGATTTTGTAAAAAGCTTTGTAAGCGATTACTACCAAAGAGGAATTGGATGAATAGAATGATAATAATGAGGCTAAGCATGGGGTGTTTTTTGAACATAGGAGTATTATACAATATGATTGTCATAATGGATGGAGAAATTCTAAGAGAGATTGGAGATAAATTGGTAGTAGTTTGCTATTGTCAATTTTGAAAAAATATGATAAAATGAGGTTATGTATTTGGGATTATTTTGTAGATGAAAGATAGTAAATATGAATAAACAAATAATAAGTCAGACTATTAGCAAAAGTGGTTTAATATTATTGATGTTTTTGTGGGCAACGGTAAAAATTCAAGCAGCAGTGCAATATAATGACACGACGGTAAATGCTTGGTGTACTTCTGCTTTGCACACTTTGTTGAATGATGCTGATGAAGGTTATTTAAGTTTATTCACAGAGGCTGAAAGAGATTATTTTTTGGATACAGAATGTGGGAGTGGAAAGAAAATAACCATTCTTTCGAAAGATGAATGGGATGACACCGAAGTGATAGAGGGTTTTGGCGGAGGTGAAAGAACAACTAAAAATTGGTATCGTTGGGGAGTAAATGGGTCTGATAGTGGCAATTACGCAGCAACTGGAGTGAATGGGTTTTGGACTAAGACTCCTTTTGGTGCTAATACTAGTGCTTATGTGGTCAGTGCAGCTACCGGTGAGACAACGACAGCTAGTGTAACTAATGATGCCGATTATGAAGTTTTGCCAGCTTTTATGTTTGATGTGACTAATGCGTGTATATCAGATGCGACAGGAACGAAAGATGGTTCAACAGCTAATCCTTATGATGTAGAAAGCGGTTATTGTGCGGTGGCAATTAATAATGAGACAGCAGATATTATTGTGCAAAAAAATGGGAATTTAACTATTAGTGGGACGGTGCATGATTCATATGCGGGTAAAACGGTGACTATTTCGGCTACTGTGGGTGGAGTGCAAAAAACAACTAATGTGAGTACACCAGCAATGGGAACGGCGTGGCAGTTAACTTGGACTTGGGCGGAAATGAGTCAAATGGCACATAGTGGTGGTACAGTGATGATTGGTTTTACTGATGGGACTAAAAATGGAGAAGTGGACTATGTAGGCACCATTACGATTGATAAAACTGATCCAGAATGTGGTACTTGGTTTCCAACTGAAGCATCTTGGAAAACTAGTCCAGGAGGGACTGAATTTACTTTGACTAGTTCGACTGATGCTGGTGGAGCAGGTTTAGCTACGAGTTCGGCTACGCTTGTATGTACAACTAGTCCTTTACATGGAGAAACTTGTCCAGTAACGATAGAAGATAAAGCAGGCAATGCTACAATTTGTATTTCTCCGAATAACAGGGTGGATATTTTTGAACCCAATTTACAAGTAACAGCCCCAATTCCTGGTTGGCAGGGAGATAAACAAACTCTTGAGGTAGTAGCCACTGATGATCAAACGAGTGTGGCTAGGGTTGCTTATTCTTGGTCGTTGAATAATTTGGGTTCTGATTGCACTGGTGGAACTACTATTAGTAGTGGTGATGATTTGCGTTTAACCATTATGGGGGGAGAGAATACTCTTTATGTTTGCAGTAGGGATGTGGCTGGTAATGTGGCGACCTTTAATGGAGTATATAAATATATTCCGCCCGTTTTTGCTCAGCCGACAATAGAAAAAAATGTAAAGCCAGAGAATCTTTATTGGAATATTCAGTCGGTGAGTGAAACTCAAAGTTATATTGAGGTTAAAGGGTTTTTTCCAAAAACAACGGGGAGTTATAATTATGCCTTAGAGTATATTATTCCTACCATTGGCAAGTCTTATGCTCAGGCAATTAGAACTTCACCTTTGAGTGAAACTCATTTTACATTTTTGATTCCAACGAGTGATTTTAAGGCATCAAAAGAAAATCATACTTTTTCTGGTCCACAAAAATTTAAAATTACCGATTTGGATCAGATGGAAGCGACTACGATTGATCATAATTTAACCTTCTTTTTTCCAATTTTCCAGACTAGTCATCGTAAGGATTTCAACTACTTCATTTTTGCGAGTGATAATCGGTTAAATGAAGTGGAAGAATAATTGTTTTAATTGAGATAAGCTCCCCATTTATTGGGGAGCTTTTGTTTTTTGGGAATTAATGCTTGATTTATGTGTTATAATATTTGTTCTGATTTAGTCAGATTATTAATGAATACAACAATAAGAAAGAGATATGACAAGTTTTGCAGTAAAATATCCAAGAGTGGCTAGTTATGGTCATACCGTTTCGCACGCGAAAAATCGTAGAAATCGTGCTTTTAAATATAACTTACAGACAGTAACAGTTAACGATCATGAGGGTAAGAAGATAAAGATGAAAGTGCCAGCTAAATTAATCAGGACGATGAAAAAACATGGCTTGGTCGCTGGAAAATCTGAATAATTTTTTCGTGAGTAGTTTTGTATTAATTTGTGACATTGACATTATCTTTTTTGTGTGATAAACTTCTCTTATTAGTTTTGAAAGTTGCTAGTAGCTAAAAAGTATAATGAAAGTGAAAAATGAAAAAATTTCTTGGGTTAATGTCATTGAGTTTTTTATTAACTTTGGGAGTATCGAGTGCGCAAGCTGAAACCGATTTATGGTGTGAAAGCGATTTAATCAAGGAAATTAATGATGAAGAAACTGGTTATTTGAGTTTTTTTACGCCAGAACAAAGAGAGTTTTTTGCGGAGATGGAATGTGGTTATAAAATTTCAACGTTGGCTCGTGATCCTAATCAGGCAATTGAAGATGTGGTAGTAGTATTTACTTTCAATCCTGAAAAAGCTTGTCTTTTGGATGACGGTATAGCAGATGGAAGCACGGATAAGCCTTATTTAATGGTGCCTTGTGAGGAAGGTGATTTAGACTAGAGATATATGAGGAAAGATATTTTACCGCTCAAACGCTCAAACGCTCAAACGCTCAAACGCTCAAACGCATTATTAATTTTTAGTTTATTCTGCTGTTTGTTTTTGAACTCTTTTTCTTTTGCTCATGCACGTCGCTTTTCCCCCTTTTCCATGCTTGTTGGCGCCACTACTACTATTAATGGTCGAGAAGTAATTAAAGTTACTAAAACTGGTAAATTTGTCGATTTAGCCAAATGGAATGCTTTAGGTAATACTACTATGCAA
>CAZMIQ010000064.1:0-5693 GCA_964566525.1 uncultured Pseudomonadales bacterium
AAAACTTTACCACAAATTACTTCTTTTTTACTAACTTTAGCCCTTTTATCTTTATTTGCCATTATGCTAATTGATGCATTAAATCGCCCGCCAAGACCAAATAAATATAATTTATTTTCTTATATTGTCCAGCCTTTGGAGTTTATCCTTTTGCCAATTGTGGGCTTCTTTTTTACGGCTTTACCTGGCATTGATGCTCATACTCGCTTGATGATGGGTAAATACCTAGAGTATAAAGTCACCAAAAAAATCTAAATAGGTGTGGTGTATAATATTAAAGTGCCAAAAATAATTATTAATCCAACTCTTAATCCGAATTTAGACAAGAAAAAGTCTAAAGCCCCGATTTTAAGACCTTATTATCGACCGTTTTTCTTTTTGGCTGTGCCCCTTAGCATCATTAATATTGTGTTATCGATATTGTTTTTCGCTTTTTTACCACCCGAGATTCCAATTTTCCACACCATGATACAGCCGGATGACCGCTTAGCTGATAGTATGATGATTTTTATTTTACCAATTTTAGCCACTATAATTAATGTCATTCATGCCTTAGTTATATATTTTGGACGAAAATACGAACTCTTATTGCTTAATATTTTTAGTTATTTTACCATTTTTATTCAATTACTCTTATTGGCAGTGTTACTGCGAACTGTCTTAGTAATTATCTAGCTATGTGGGGAAATTTAATCATTCAGCTGAGCTTAAATGATTTATTTTTTTTAGGTTTAATATTATTTTTAACTGTAACCTTAAGCTATTTTTTGACGCCACTAATCATTAAACTTTATCAAAAAAAAGGCTGGGACAAACCACATGAAAATAAGATTCAAAAATTTAAGAATACTCATCGACAAACTGTACCAAGAGGCGGCGGAATAGTAATTTTCCTGACGATTTTAATAGCAGGATTAATTTTTATACCTTGGAAAATTGAGTTATGGGTAATTCTGGCAGGAGCGCTGATCATTGCCGTAATGGGGGTATTAGATGATATTATTGACCTTAACCCTTTTTGCCGACTTTTTTTCAACATTTTAGTTGCTATATTGATTATTATGGCTGGAATTAAAATAGAATATGTCACTAATCCTTTCACTGAAGGAGTAATAAATTTAGATCAATCAACCGCCTTAATGTCGTTTTTAACTATTTTTTATATTGTGGCTTTAATGAATATTACAAATTGGTCTAAAGGAGTAGATGGTCAATTGCCTGGAGTGGTGTTTATCGCGGCAATATTTATTGGTCTTTTGTCCTTGAGATTAACTCAAACTATAGAATTATCTACGATGCTGAGCTTTATGACGGCTGGAAGTTTTTTAGGTTTTTTAGGCTGGAATTTTTACCCCCAAAAAATTATGCCTGGTTATGGCGGAGGAGCTTTGGCGGGATATTTGTTGGCTGTTTTATCAATGATGGCAGGGGCTAAAATTGCCACCCTCTTTATGGTATTAGCTTTGCCAATAGCAGACGCGACTTTTACTATTGTCAGAAGATTAGTTGCTGGCAAATCAATTTTTTTAGGTGACAGAGGACATTTACATCATAAACTTTTGGATAAATTAGGTTGGGGCAGGAGAAGAATTGCTCTTTTTTACTGGTTGGTAACTTTAATGATGGGGGTGCTGGCCTTAATTTTGCCGACTTGGGGGAAAATAATCACTTTCCTTTTAGTTTGCGCTTTAGTATTTTGGTTTCTGATAGCAATTAAAATAAAGTCCTTGACAAAAACAAGACTTTTCTAGTATAATGTCAATATGAGTAAAAACAAGAATATTCTATCTGACGAAAAATTGCAAGAGGCAATGACTTTAATTCAAAGTGGGCCAGAAGAGCAAGATTTTGCTACCCAATTACCAATGGCAGATTATAATCATTTGCCTGATTTTTCAGAAGAAGTGTTGTTTACTTGGGTAGCTCCAGATAGAGTTTTTAAGCCGAGAAAATCAAATATATATAAGCGTAATTTAGTTTTGTTGTTGTCATTAATCGTCTTATTGCTTATTTTTACCAATCAATTTGCCCTTTTAATTGTGGTTTTGGCCTTAATTTTTCTGGCTTATGTTTTGTCGGTGGTACCTCCTAGAAAAATAAGGCATACAATTACTAATTATGGGATTTACACGCACGATAAATTTTACCCTTGGCTTGACAGAGGCAAAAGGTATTGGTGGGAAGAAAATCATGGTCAAAAACAAATTGTGATGGAAACTAAAATTTTTCCTTATCGCTTAATTATGCTTATAGGTCATCCAAGAAATGAAAAACAAATTGAAGAGGTAGTCAAGCATTATTTAATTAAGCAAAAACCAGAAGCTAATGACGTTGATAAAATGATAAAATGGTGGCGGGAGAAATTCCCTTTGGAATAATTAGTTAAAAAAAGTGAATTAAATGAGGAGTAAAAATAAACAACATTTTACGAAATGGAAGTTGGTAATCATCTTTAGTATAATGATGTGTTTTTGGTTGGCAATTAAAAATCAAGCATTAGCCGTCGATCCGGTAGATGAGTTGCAAAAAGAAATTGATGAATTGGAAAAAATGAAAGAAATGTCGCAAGCAGCGACCAAACCCTTAGAGCAAGAAGTAAAGAATTTAGTGAATAAAATCAATAATGCTCGGGCAAATATTAAAAAAATAAAAAGTGAAATGGTGAAATTAGCTGAAAGCATTGAAGAAAGAAGTGAAGATCAGGTAGAAAAAACAAAAATTCTGGCAGTAATTGTAGCGAACTCATATAAAGTGAGTCGCTTGTCCTCTCCCCTACTAATTATTTTGGATCCTCAGCAAAATCAAAATATTATGGTGAATTGGGTCAATCATCAAGTGGCACAAAAATTAAAACAGGAGCAAATCAATCATTTGGCGCAAGAAATAAAGCAACTCAATGATGATAAAATTCATTTGGAGGAGACTTTGGTGAAATTAGCGGCTTTGGAAAAGCAATTTAATGAGCAGAATATTTTTTTTCAAAAAGAAATTGAAGCGGCTAAAAAGTATCAAGCTGAGCTAACCACTAAAATTGCGACTTTAACTGCTAAACAGCAAGCAATTATTGATGAGAGATCTGGTTCGTCAATCACAAGTGTTGGTGAAGTGCCATCGGCTGATGATCCTAAAGCCTCTATCACCTATAAAGATCAAGCGCCTGGAAATAGTTTTGCGGTTTTTTCTTTCGGAGCTTATACTCATCGCAATGGCATGAGTCAGTATGGAGCCAAAGCGAGAGCAGAAGCTGGTCAAAATGTCGAAGAAATTTTAAAAGCTTATTATCCTAATGCTAATTTAAAAAAGGACTATGGAGCGATGGGAGAAATTGACGTTCAAAGTCATGGACGGATGTCTTTTGAAGATCAATATTTGCAAAGTATTTACGAAATGCCAGCTGCTTGGAATATTGAAGCCTTGAAAGCGCAAGCGATTGCGGCTAGAACTTATGCGATTCGTTCTACCAATAATGGTGAACGCTCAATTTGTACCACTGAGGCTTGCCAAGTTTATAAAAGTGGAAAAAAAGGAGGCGAGTGGGAAAAAGCAGTCAATGAAACTAGAGGCTGGGTTTTGGTCGATAATGATGGTAAGCCTGTTTCTACTCAGTATGCCTCGACTCATGGTGGTTATAGCAATACTAGTGGCTGGGATACAACCGATAAGAGCGGTTCTGATAATTGGTCAGAGCGGGCTTGGGAAGTCAAAGCGAATTCCCCTTGGTTTTATAAAGCTTGGTGGCGAGTAGGTTATTCTTCGAGCGGAAATCCTTGTGGTCGAGATCATCCTTGGATGTCACAAGCGGAAATGGCTGATATTCTTAATGCTTGGATTGTTCGTCAAAACCCTGGAGAAGCCGATAGTGGGCGAATTCAGCCGGTAACTATTAATAATTGTAATATCGGAGGTTCGGGCGGCAATCCTTACTCAATGGATGAAATGAAGCAATTTGCTGAGCGATCGGGCGGAGCAGTGACTAATATTAATAATGTGACTACTAGACATGGTGATAATGGTCAGACAGCTCAAGTGGTTTTCGAAACTAATCGGGGAACCCTTACGCTCAGCGGTAATGATTTTAAAAATATATTTAATTTGCGTGCTCCTGGTTATTTAAGAATTCCGCAGAGTAGTTTTGCCAGTTTTAATATTGAATTTAAACGCTAATAAAATTGATAAAATAGAAAAGAGCCTCGTCTATACGAGGCTCTTTGGCTTTAAAAAAATGAAGTAACTATGGCCGCCTACTTCGGCAGCACCCAGCCAGTAAACATCCCCTCGATGGTGAAGCCACCAGGGCGATTTTCCGCCGAGTTGTAGTGAACCACATACTGCGTTTTTGCAGTGTCTCTCGGCTTAGTCCAAGGTCCAACGGGGCGCACAAATCTGGCGCCAAACTCTCCCTCTCTTTCCAGCTTGGCGCCGGGAAGTTGAAGATTAGCGAAATCACGCCAACTCTTTGGTACATAGTTGGTGTAATTGGCTGGGTTGGCAACCAGGTAATAGGTTGCTCCAGCCTTTGCTATTGATCCAGGGAAAAGTTGCTCTCCACTAGTGGTAAATACCCAAGACCCGCCAGAAACTGGCGTGTCGACAGCGAATACAACTCGGTCCCACAGTTCATTAATTCTTGTGGAGGCCGTGGCCGCTGCCACGGGTTGTGGTCTCGGCTTTGCTACTGGCTCCACCATTACTGGAGCGGGAGCCACTGGTGCTGGCTGAACAACTACAGGAGTTGGTTCAGCGACTACCGGTGCCGGCTTCGGGGCTGGCTGACCAGCCACCTCAGCCCTCAATTGCGCCCAAAGATCGGCGTTCTTACCCTTAGGGGCAGGAACTTCGACTGGGGCAACAGCTACTGGAGCCGGAGCGACGGCCACTTTCTGTGGCTCAACCCAGCCCGTGAACTCGCCAGTGATCTTGCGACCGGCTGGCTGATTCTGGGCGCTGCCAAAATGCACGGTGTATTTCAATTCTGCCGTGTCTTTTGGCTTAGTCCATGGAATTAGCGGAGCTATAGTAGCTCCACCATTTTCCACTCGCTTAACTCTTGTCCCTGGCAGAGCCAGAAACGTCAACTCATCCCCATTCATGGGAACAAAATTGGCGTATTCTTGGCTAGAGGTAAGATAGTAAGTCTGCCCTTGCTTCAGGGAGGTTGTCTTCTTCCCACTGGCGTCATAGACGAGCATGTCTGCTTCGTCCATAGCCAAATCGATTTTGGGCACAAATTTCGCCCAGAGTCGATTCAGTGGTTCGATTTGTCCGACATCGGGCTCCGCGGTGGCGTCTGCAGTAACTGCGGCAGACATAGCTGCCGGCGAAGCCGGCTGCGCTGCCTCACTCATTGCCTGATTCAGCACTTGCTGAAACAGGTTAAAAAACATGGATTCGGCCACAAAGGCCTCGGCACTACCGTTAAGCGCAAAAAACATTACAACTATTGCGAACACCTTTCTCATTGCGCACCTCCGCGGGGATTGCCCGCACCGCTAACATCTAGGTTAGTCGGTTTTATTACTTCATTTATTAAAGAACTCTATCTGCTTTTACTCACTTATGGCCGCGATGGCTTTAGTAAGTAATAAGCGATAGAAGATGTGACATTATAACATATAATATATAATTTGTCAAGATGTAGAAACACCCACCCTCTTTCAAGAAGGGTGGGTGGAATTTGGTTAAATTTATTCAGC
>CAZMIQ010000065.1:0-5651 GCA_964566525.1 uncultured Pseudomonadales bacterium
TCAATAATGGAGTGCTATCCATATGAATTGCAAATCCCGCCAAAACTGCACTCACTACTGCCAAAATAATCAAGTCTTTATCTCTTTTTGTTTCTTCCGCTGCTCTATTTTTTAAAACAATTGCTTGAAATCTCATGATTTTTTAATCATCGCTCTTTGTCTGCTTCCAAAAAAGCTGCCAAAAAAACACTCCTAAAATTAAAGCCGTTAAGCTTCCAGAAAGATTCTTAACCGTTCTTTTTCTTTCCATCATTTCATACTGCGATACTTCTTCTTGATAGGCTAACTTTAATTCTTCAGTATCTTCTTTCAAAGATTGTCCACCATCTTCTTTGGCATACATCGTTCTAAATTGCGTATAAGTTTGATAATATGACTCTCCCTGCCATAATGCCACTAAATTTGTTACACTTGATACTGCCCCAAAAAGAAAAAATAGTAAAGCAGTAAAACTAGCCGCATACAAATATAAAGATCTCAAACTAAATTCTTTTTTCATATCAATCAATTATAACACTATTTTTACCATTTGCAATATGCCACACACATCATGATACAAATTGCATTCGGATCAGGATTATGTCTACAAGCCGAACCACACTCCACATACCCTCCTCCTAAATTTTGACAATCAAGCTCACTAATTCCTTCACACTCCTTATACTCAAACAAATACTCTCCTCCTAACCTACTGCATTCATTTGCTTCGTCGACAACTATTGGAATTTCACTATTTTGTTCTAATTGTTTTTCTGCTTCATTCAAATTTATATTTTCTCTTTCATTATTGTTTTCAAAATCATCTTCATTGATTTTGTTTTTCCTATTTAACCAAGCAAAAGTCAACAAAACAATTAAACTAAGTATTAAAATTGAAACCAACCACTTCTTTAGCCTAATCTCATTCATCTAAGGCTTTCTATTTTATAATTGACAATAGCTCTCACACTTTTCATTGCACAATTCTCCTTTTATATGCCTACAGCTAGATCCACACTCCACCCATTTTCCCACTATTTCATCGCAATCAGGTTCAGAAATATCACTACATTCGCGATGCTTTGTATTATATACTCCCCCAACTTGAATACACAGCTGCTCTCGATCTTTCCTAGTCAACCACACACCACCACCAATAATTATTAAAAATAACAAAAATGCTAAGCCAAGTCCACTACTGCTTTGCATTAATTATTTCCTCACTATATTTAATAAAATCAACTACCGACTTTTGCTCCAACTTTTTGCCATCTCTCTTTCTCACACTAATCATTTCTTTTTCTACTTCTTCATCACCTACTACCAACATTAGTGGGATTTGCTCCATCTGTGCATCTCTTATTTTTGCTGGCAAACGCTCGCTCCGCCAATCTACCTCCACTCTCATCCCTCTTTCCTCCAATTGCGCTTTTATTTTTTCACTATAATCATTATGTCTGTCCGCAATCGGTAAAATTTTCACTTGCACTGGAGACAACCACAGAGGCAATCTACCTGCATAATGTTCCAGAAGCAAACCAATAAATCGCTCGAATGAGCCAAATAGCGCTCGATGTAAGACATATGGCTTTTCTTCCTCGCCCGCTTGATTAATAAAGCTCAAATCAAATCTGGCCGGCAAATTAAAATCAAATTGCAAAGTCGAACATTGCCACTCTCTCCCCAAGGCATCACAAACTTTAAAATCAAGTTTGGGTCCATAAAAAGCCGCTTCACCTTTTTCTTCTTTAAACTTCAATTTTTTCTCTTTGGCAATTTTTCGCAGCACTTCTTCCGTAAATTCCCAACCTTCGTCTCCACCAGCATATTTATCTTTATTATCTGGATCACGCAATGACAAATAAACATTCACTTGCTCAAGGCTAAAACCAAATGATTGATAAATAAATAAAATAAAATCAACTACCCTTTTTAATTCTGCCTCCACCTGATCTTGTCGACAAATAATATGCGCGTCATCTTGAGTAAAACCTCTCACTCTGGTCAAACCTGACAATTCACCTTTTTTTTCAAAACGATACACCGTCCCACACTCCGCCCAACGAAAAGGAAATTCTCGATAAGAATGTGGTTTATTTTTATAAATTTGCATATGGAAAGGACAATTCATTGGCTTAAGCAAATATTGCTCCGATTCTTTTACTTTATTTTTCTTTTGCTGCTCTTCCAAAGTCTGACCAACTTCAATTGGTGGATACATACTCGCATTATAAAAATTCCAATGTCCTGAAGTCTCCCACAAACTCCGATTACCGATATGGGGAGTTTTAACCAATTGATAACCATTGCGAAGATGTGCTTGATACCAAAAATCTTCTATTACTCGCCACAAAATCGCCCCCTTAGGATGCCACAGCGGTAAACCTAAACCCACTTTTTCATCAATATGAAATAAATCCAATTCTCGCCCAATTTTACGATGATCTCTTTTTTTTGCCTCTTCAATCAAATTTAAATATTCACTTAATTCTTTTTCAGTTGCAAATGTCGTTCCATATATTCTAGTTAATTGCTTATTTTTTTCATCTCCACCCCAATAAGCGCTCGCCACCCGCAACAATTTAAACGCTCCAATTTCTCCAGTTTTCTCTACATGCGGACCCTTACAAAAATCAATAAAATAACCTTTTTCCCACATTTTTTCAAAAGTTGAGACTGCAACTTCCTCAATCTTTAAATTCTCATTTTTGTCTTTTGGCGCTAATGAATAAAAAATTACCTTTTCGCCATACTTGCATTTCTCTTCCAACAATTCTAATTTATATTCATTATGAATAAAAAACTTTTTTGCTGCCTCCAAGCTCATTTCAAATTTTTTAAAAGTCCAATTAGCTTTAATAATTTTCTTTACTTCTTTTTCCCACTTGGGAAAATCTAACTGTGAAATTTGTATTGCTTCATCTTTATCAAAATCAAAATAAAAACCATCTTCAATCGCTGGACCCATCGCCATTTTAATTCTAGTAGTTCCAAAAGTTTTTATCATTACATAAGTCAAAATATGCTCACCACTATGTCGCATACTTTCTAAAAACTGTTTGGGGTTATTATTTTTTAACATACCTACTATTATAGCACAAATGCTTCACTCTCGCCGACAAAAAAAATAGGGTCATCAATCGATGACCCTTAAATACCTTAAATCTCTTTACACTCTTTCCAAATCCTTAAATATTTCCCCAAAATTGACGGCGACAAGTTTCGTAAGTCTGCACTCTTCCTAACCTTAAATCTATAGCGACAAAACCGCTTAAAATTTATCTTCTCTTCAAATCCTAAATCTTTCACCGCAAGCTCGAAATTACTCTTCATGTAATTCGCCTCCCTTTCGCTAAATTTTTTGCTTTAAAAAACTAGCAAATAAGTTATATATTATACCATATTTGTCGATTTTCATATATAATACTCCTTATGCCTATAATTTTACACCTTTGCTGCGCCGACTGTCTCCTGCGCTATTTAGTCTCTCTCAATTACGATTTACCGCCCACTTGTCATAATTTTTTTCAACTTGATTACCAAAAATCTACACGAACTTCTCCCATCAAAATTGATTTTCATTTATTTTTTTACAATCCCAATATTTATCCCAAATCAGAATATAATGCTCGTCTCCAAGCAGTTAAAAAAATTGCTCAACTACTTAATCTCCCTCTCACTATTGCTGACTACCAACCTCAAGACTATTTTAATTTGCCTACCTGCCAAACTCAATTATCTACTTTTAATTTTTCCACTAATCGCTGCTACGAATGTCAAAATTTACGTCTCGCTCACACTCTCCAATTCGCTAAAGATACTTTTGCCACTGATCACTTTTCCACTACTATGCTCGCTAGTCATTATTTAAATCAATCGCAAATTATTGACCTTGGTCAAAAACTCTCTCCTTCTTTTTATTTGCCAAAATTTTGTTACCCTTTTTTACACATCAAAACTTCTGGCTTTTTCAAACAAAATTATTGTGGTTGTCTTTTCTCTCTCAATCAAAAAACAAAAGAAAAATATTTAAATCAAATTTAACCTAATTAATTCAAATCCTCCGACTATCATAAGCCCAATGCAACAATGCTTGTCGCTGTTTTCTCCTACAAGTCAAATCATGAGGCAAGCAATTATTTTTTATCTGGTTTATATGTCTTTTCATTGCTCGCCATCTTTTAATTTGCCGTTCATCATCCACACTTCTTCTCCCCAAATAATATCTAGCATACCACTGAAACCAACCTCGCGGATCATCTGGATGAATCCAACCTTTATCACGCCAAATTCGTAAAGATTGCGAGGCTTTTACCCCAAAAAAGTTTATCTTTTCATCACTTGTATTTTGATCATCAGGCAATAATTTCGCCTGCTTAAACCAAGACTTAGGCAATTCTTTTCTTCCATCTCGCCAATATTTACCCCCAAAAACCCCCAAGGCCAGCATTTGTGCTGGTGTTAATTCTGGCTTAAAATCTGGGTGAAAGTTTTTTCCCTCTGGCTCAGTCAATAAATATGCATAATCATTTTGCATTTTATCGTTTACTATTACTATTTTCCCTATAATCATTGATTTGTCTTTTCTGTGGGTCAGGAGGGACTCGAACCCTCGACACTCTGCTTAAGAGGCAGATGCTCTAACCGACTGAGCTACTGACCCAAATTATGAGTATGTATTATATCATCAAATTAAAATTTAAAAAAATCTATCTTCACCAAAACTAATTTTTAAGACAACGCACTGAAAATCCATAATTTTTACTATTAAAACCAACTACATCAGCATTATTTAAGTTTAGGTCTATAAAATATGCAGAGGTAGCTGATTGAGAACCAGAACTCCACCAGTAGCCGTAACTACTCTGTCGATCTAAACCACCAACTGAGCTAGATCTACCTGAAAATATACCTCTCCAACTACCAGAAGTTTGCCAAAAACCAATCGCTAGTGAGCCAGCACTAGCGTGAAGAGTGGCGAAATCTCCTCCAGTATTACCAGTGGGAAGACGCCAACCCTCAGGACAAAGTCCTTGGACATTAACAGTCGGACCAGTATAGGTGGTATTGTAATAAGCAGTTGAGTGTTGCATTGCCGCTTGCCAGTTATAATAATAGCCACAAGTCGTGGAGTCAGCCGCACAAGGAGCAGTGCCACCTACTCTCGGATCACGACAATCTCCATAAGTACCAGCCCCAAATTGATTGGAGGGCGTAACGGAGCCATTACCAGCAAAAGTGGATTTGCCAGCACAAGCGTCGGTGTCGCCCCCATACATTAAATTATCCACCATCCAACATTTACCATCAGCAAATTTTCTAATTTCATATTGTTTATTATCTCGAATATCAATTAAAGTGGGTCCTTGGGTAAAGTTAGTACCAGTGGGAGTAATTAAAGAAGAACAATCATCCCAACCTTGCATGGTAGTATTACCTAAAGCATTCCATTTAGCTAAATCAACAAATTTACCAGTTTTGGTAACTTTAATCACTTCTCGACCTTTAATAGTGGTCTTAGCCCCAACAGGCATGGAGAAAGGAGAAAAGCGACGCGCATGGATTGAAGCTGAAGAAAAAATAAAGAAAAATATAAATAAGCTAAAAATTAAACAAGCGGTTGGTCGGTTGGTCGGTTGGTCGGTTGGTCGGTTGGTCGGTTGGTCGGTTGG
>CAZMIQ010000066.1:0-5511 GCA_964566525.1 uncultured Pseudomonadales bacterium
AACAAAGTTTGAAGAGCCGAAGCCCCGACCGTAAGGTCGTGGGAGCGGCTTCACCGGTACTTTTGGTACTCCTACCCAACAAATCTATGTAGAGAATCCAGGTGATGCCGCAGATGGCTGGACTGTGTCCTTAGCTGCCGCTCTACCAACTGATGTTTGGGTTAGCGCAGGTACTCCTGCTGATACTTTTGATTTTAATGATCCAGCCGACAGTGGCTGTACTAGTGGACAAATGACTGTTGATCCTTCTGTTGCTACTCTCACTACTGGTGCTTGTAGCGGCTGTGATATCACTGATATTACTCAGGGTAGTTCAGCTGCTTTTAGTGAGGGTACATTAGATAGTATTACTTTGCTTAACGCTGGTTCTAATTCAAGTGAAATTGGCGATTGGATTTTTAATGGCATCGCAATTTCTCAAACTATTCCAGGAGAAACCCCAGTTAATAATGATTATGCTATCGATATGGTTCTCACTATTACCGCTTCATAATTAATATTTATTATTTCCAAACCTACTTCTTATGAAGTAGGTTTTTAGTACTTGATTTTTATAAATAACATGTTAGAATAAAGCAATCATTTATAAGTATCGATTATCAAGTAAACTATCACAGAGAAAAATATGAATATAAAATTTATACCCAATAAAAAAACTAATTTTCTTTTAATTTGCTTAATGATGCTGTTAATTCCTTTGAAAATTCATGCTATTGAATATGGTGGTTTAGGCGCCAAGCCTGCTAATCCACGCCCAGACAATTCTCGCACTCAATCAATTTTTTTACACACCATCAATCCAGGAGAGGAAAAAACAGATGCGGTCATTGTTTCCAATACTAGTCAAGATACCAAAACTGTCATGGTTTACGCTGCTGACTCTACCCCTTCTACCGGTGGCGCTTTTGCTTGTAAACAATTTGGCGAACCCAAAGCTTATGTTGGCACTTGGATTAATTTAGAAGCCACTGAGCTCGTTCTAGCCCCAGGTGAATCACAAACAGTAAATTTTACCATCGCTGCCCCCAATAATGCTTCAGTTGGTGAACACAATGGCTGCATTTTAGTTCAACAAAAAGACCAAAAAACCACTGAACAAGCCGGTGCTAGCATCGCTATTCGTACTGGCATTCGTGTTGCTCTCACTGTTCCAGGAGATATTGTTAAAGACATTGTAGTTATTGATATCGATGTTGAGCATAAAAAAGAAAAAGACGTAATTGTTTTGAGACCTTATGTGGAAAATCGGGGCAATGTCTCAGTTGATACCGAAGTGAGCGTGATCACCAAAAATATTTTTGGTCGTCAAGTCGCAGAACATGGAGGACGTTTTCCCTCTCTTAGAGGCGAAAGAACCGATTGGAATTTTGAATTTAAGCGTCCATTCTGGGGAGGAGTCTATCGCACTAAGGTTACTGCTTCATATGACGACTTAGCTAGCGAAATAGGCCTAGAATCAGGTCAAGAATTAAAGTTAGTTGACGGCCCCTCTGTCACTTTTTTTGTCACTCCACATATTCAAGCTTTAATAGTTTACCTTGTTGTCTTATTAGTTCTAGCAGGCTTCGCTTTCAACCTCTTGCGTTCTGTTAGAGAGGAAAAAGCCATCAAGCAATCATGGACCAAACAGGATGTCAAATCGGGTGATGATATTCAAAGTCTAGCTAAAGAGTATGGCGTTTCTTGGAAATTAATTGCCAAGGCTAATAAACTAAGCTCACCCTATACTCTTAAGGCTGGTAGTAAAATTCTTTTACCTCCGAAGAAAAAGTCAGCCTAATTAATTTAAGTTATTTCTGCCCTTTTTGCCAATTTGGCAAAAAGGGCAATTTATGTTATAATTACTCAAAGAAAGGCAATATGACAATTAAAGCACAACTCCTAGAAGATATGAAGACAGCCATGAAGGCTAGAGATTCTGAAACGCTCACCACTATCAGATTTTTAATGTCAGAAATCAAAAACGCCGAAATCGATGGTAGTCAAAGCGACGATCTTTCTGTTCAGAAAATCATTACTAGTCAAGTCAAGAAAATTAAAGACGCCATTAATGATTTTCAGCAAGCCAATAGACTTGATTTAGTCACTCAGGAAGAAAAGAAAATCGCTGTTATGAGTAAATATTTACCCGCACAGCTTGACGACGCCGCTCTCACTCAAATCATCAAAGATGTCATTGCTCAGACAGCCGATCATCAAAATCAAGGAAAAATTATTGGCCAAGTAGTGAAAGCTGTTGCTGGTCAAGCAGACGGACAAAGAATTAAAGTTTTAGTTAATCAATTACTCGCTCAGTAAAGAAAGATCATATGAGTCCAGATCAAGTATTACCCATAGTTTTAATCGTTGTCATGTTGGCAGTCGCCATCATTTTGATTATGGTCGGCATACAGTTATTTTTGCTCTTGAAAGACACTCGCGAAACTGTCAAAAGTCTTAATGCCCTAGTTAAAAACACCGATCAAAAACTAGACTTAGTGATTAATCCCATCCGGACTTTAGGGAGTTTGGCTAGTGGGGTAGCGGGAGGCTTGAAGGTTTTTGAGTCATTTTCTCACTGGCTTAAAAAACGCCAAGCTAAGTCATAATCATGGATACAAAAATCGAAAACATTGATGCTCCGTCAGAGGAAGCTGCTTTTCAGCAGGGCTTAGCTTTAGCAGAGTTAATTGGTTTATTTGCCTTTTTTCTTCACGAGACTCCAGAAGGGCGGCAAGCCACGAAAGAACTCGAGCGAGATTGGCAAGCAACATGTCAACAGTTAAAAACAAAGAAAATTATTAAGGGGCAAACTCATTCCTTTAGCATCTGGCTAAAAGAAATACTCCAGAAACTCACTCCTCCCTCTACTAGTTCATCTCGGACATATCGTTCTCAAGTAAAAAAAACTAATCTTCGTCGACCACCATTAAAATTTAAAAACATTCATTAATGTTTTATGCTGAAAAAAATACTTAAATTTATTATTCACTATTTTTATTATTTGCACCTTTTAATTATTGCTGCTTTCTTGTACATTTTAATTGGTTTAATCTGGCATTATGTTTCCCCAGCTAGTTTAGCTCATTGGTTTTGGCCAGATTCTTATTTCATTTTTCAGTTACTTTTGTTTATTGCTAATTTCTTCTTTTTTACTTTCATTTTTCAAAATCGTCGTTTAGGCTTGTGGTTGGCATTATGTATTTTTAGTTTGCTTTTTTTTAAATTTGCTCATTTTGCTTTTACTTTGGCTTTAATCTTCGGATTAATAGTTAGCTTCATCCTGCTTTTGTTAATACTTTGGTTTTATCCTTTATATCGACAAAAAAAACTCAATCAATCACAATCAGCTCCTTTTGCTTCTAGTTCTCAGCTTCAACGTGATAGGCAATGAGCCTTCAGGAGCTTGAAATCACATTTTTTTTCGTCTCAAATTGTGGTATAATTTCCTAAGTTTACAAGGAAATAATTTTTTTAGAAAAATATATGAAACATAGTCTTAAAGTTACTCTCTTGTCAGTTATCGCTATTATTGTTGGTGTTTTTGGTGGTTATTTGCTCCGAGGCAATAAAAACACTACTACTCCTATTGTAGCCACCACTGATAGCGGTGTTGATATCGTCGCCGTGGTTGCCGAAGATCCTAGCGAAATCAAAAAAGGTGATGTTTTTGGCAGTCAAAATGAAACTATTTTTAAGGATAGCGCCTTCGGTTATTTGCAAGCTGGTGGTCTAGAAGGCGAAGGTTCTCACGCTTTACTTCGTATTGGTGGCAAAAACCAAACAGTTTATCTTACTTCTTCAGTTACAGATTTAGATATGTTCATTGGTATGGAAGTTAAAGTTTGGGGCGAAACTTTCAAGGGTCAGAAAGCTGGCTGGTTAATGGACGTGGGTAGAGTAGAGGTTTTAAATACTAAAGGCGAGGTGCCACAGGATTAAATATGAAGTGGCTTTTTTCTAAAAAACCACGCTTTATTAATTATACGGTAGTTAATAAAAATCTCACCCTGAAAGTTGCTTTTTTTGAAGGCGAAGTCTGGTTAACCCAGAAACAATTGGCAGAAATTTTTGGTATCAAAGTGGCTACCATTAATGAACACTTGAAAAAAATTTTCACTCTCAAAGATTTTGATGAAGCCGAACTTATTAAAAAATTTCAAATTCAAGCCACCGACGGCAAAAAATATCAAGTCAACCATTATCGGATTGAAATTATGGAAGAAATACAAAGAAGAATTCGTCGATAATTATTTATTGTGCCAAAACTATTTTCTTATTCTTGGTTTAAAATTCTCCTTCTCTTTATCACTTGGCAAGTCACGCTTGTTTGTTTTGCTCATATTTTTACTCAGGGGCATTTATTGCCTTTTACTCCTTCATATCCTGGTTTTGAATTTTTAGCTCAGCTTCATTCTTCCCCCTTAATTTATCGTTGGGCAGGTTTTGATGGCTATCATTATCTTACTATTGCTAGAGAAGGTTATTTACAGACTGGTGGTGTACAGGCATTTTTCCCTTTATATCCATTATTAATCCGCTTTTTGACTCCAGTCTTTTTTTCACCCCTCTTAGCCGGTTTATTTATTTCTAGTCTCAGTTTTTATGGTTTTCTTCTGCTTGGCTATCAGCTGCTCCAAAAAAAATACCACTCAAACATCGCTTGGTGGTTTATTCTTATTTTTCTTTTCTCGCCTGCTAGTTTCTTTTTTATAGCTTTATATAGTGAAAGCCTTTTTCTTTTTTTAACTATGGCTACCTTTTATGCCTATTATCATCGCCATTATCCACTGGTCGCTTTTTTTGGTTTTCTACTTTCTGCCACTCGCATTATTGGGATTTTGGTCCCCTTGGCTATTGGTCTAGATTATCTCTATCATTTATATCGTTCTCGCCAAGCCATTAAGCTAACTCAAATCAAGCCGCTTTTTTTTATCTCTTTGTCTTTTCTCGGACTTTTTAGCTATATGCTTTATTTGTGGCATCATTTTAATGACCCTTTATATTTTCGTACTGTGCAGCAGATGTTTGCCTCAGGTCGAGAAACTAGTCGTTTTATTCTCTTACCTCAAGTTTATTTTCGTTACTTCAAGATGTTTTATTTTGGCCTCCCCTCGACCTGGAAAACATATGCCATCGTTCAAGAATTTATTCTAACCACCTTTTATCTTTTTGGCCTCATTTATACTTTTTGGCAAAACCTTCGTCTTCGTCGGCTTATTTATCCTTGGTCTTGGTGGATATTTAGCGCTTTAGCTTTTATTGTCCCCACCATGACTGGCAATTTTTCTAGCATGACTAGATATGTTCTGGTGTCTTTTGTAGTGACCATTCTTTTAGCCAAATTATATTCTCGCCATCCCAGATTAGGTTTTATTTTTTCATTTTTATCTTTTATTATTCTTTTGCTCAATCTTTTGCTTTTTTTGCAAGGTTTTTGGGTGGCATAAACTTTAATTATCTTCATTTTTTAAACCTTAAAAGTGCTAAAAAATCAATTATAACGCTATTAATCAATAAAAAATGAGGAAT
>CAZMIQ010000067.1:0-5501 GCA_964566525.1 uncultured Pseudomonadales bacterium
ATAATAATTCCAATTGCCATTTACCTTGAATCAGGAAGACCGATTTTTTTCAAACACAAACGCATTGGTCTTAATGGCGAAGAATTTAATTTATGGAAATTTCGCTCCATGGTCAAAGATGCCGACAAAATTTTGCATGATAACAATAATCTATTACTAGAAAAGTTTAAAAAAGGTGATTGGAAAATGAAAGCTGAAGAAGATCCTAGAATCACCAAATTAGGTAAATTACTAAGATCATTCACTATCGATGAATTTCCTCAATTATACAATGTGCTCAAGGGAGAGATGAGCATGGTTGGTCCTAGAGCCTATCTACGTGAAGAATTAGCTGAGCAAACAAAAAGATATCCGGAAACTAAACAATATATTAAAGAAATAATTTCCATTAAGCCAGGAATCACTGGTCCATGGCAAGTTAATGGTCGCAATGAAATTCCTTTCACTAAAAGAGCACAACTAGACGCTCAATATGCTCGCAAACAAAGTCTTATTGAAGACCTAAAAATTCTTTTAAAAACACCCAAAGCCATGCTCTCTAAATGGTAGTTAGTTTTGACATTTGAGCCAAAACATTATATAATCAAAAATAATTATGACCGATTTTAAAATTAATTTTAATATTTTTTTACAAAATGCCGGCTTTAGTGAAGGTAATATTTATCTCATTGCGGCTCTAGTATTTGCTTTAGTCATTAGTTTTATTTATTTTATTAAATTTTTTGGGACTTTTATTTTTGTGAGCCTAGAAGAAAAATTCAAAAATGGCAATTTTTCTATTTGGCTCAATCTTTTCGAAAAAATAAAACCAAGCATTATACTTTTTAATGGTTTATTTTTTGCTTGCATTTTTATTCCACTCAATCAAATAATAGATGACATCATTCTCAAACTATACATTATTGTGAGTGTTGTTTTCGCCGTTGATATGATTCGAGCTGCTATTGCCGATTCTATTAAAGTATATTTTACTCAAAGAAACAATGTTTCACCGGAAGCAATTAAAAATGTGATCAATTTTTCCAATGTTACCAGTACCATGGTTTTATGGCTTATTGTCGCTCTTTTCTTTTTACAATTTTCTCAAATTGATACCAAAGCCTTAATTAGTGGTCTTGGTATCGCTAGTATTATAGTCGCTTTTTCCTTCCAAAAAATTCTTAGTGATATTTTTGCCTTCTTTTCAATATACGTTGACAAATCTTTTGCTGTCGGTGATTTTATTGTCTTTGATAAATATTCTGGCACCATTAAAGAAATTCGCATCAGAACTACTAAAATTAAAGCCCTTAGTGGTCATGAACTTATAATTTCCAATAATCAATTAATCAATGGAGTTATTGAAAACTACAATCAATTAAAAAAACGTCGAGTAAGCATTGAATTTCTTCTACCTCATAATTTAAATAAAAAACAACTTGAAAAAGTTATGACAGAAATTAAAACTTTGTTTGAGCAAGAAGAGTTTCAAAAAGAAGCTGAATTAGTTAGGGCAAATTTAAATGAAATTACCAATTACGGCCACAATATACGAGTTATTTATTATTTTAATCAATCAAATTTTTTACTTCATCTAGATTTTAAAGAAAAAGTCAATCTAGCTATTATTGATCTACTGAATAAAAATCACATCACGCTAGTACAAATGCCTTTGCTTCAAGCCAAAAATTAAACACATTTTTTTTAAATTATTATTCTAAAAGTTATTTGCGATTTGATAAAAACTCATAGCAGATAACGAAGCACCACCAACCAATAAACCATCACTAATATTGGCATATTCATGAGCATTTTCTGGTTTGACACTCCCACCATATAAAATTGGCTTAAACGGAAATAAAGACCTTAATTTAGGCATTATTTTCATTAATTTTTGACTATCAAAATTACCTTGACCCCCACTCGTAGAAATCGCTTCCACCGGCTCATAAGCAAAAATCATTTTCTCCATTAATAAATCTTTTAAAAGTAAAGCCAATTCTTCAACTTCGCTTAAATCAAAACAAATAATTGGAATAATTTTAGCTTTAACTAAATATTTAACTTTTTGTACTATCAACTCATTATTTTCATTTTGATCTCTTCTTCTTTCACTATGTCCGATAATACAATATTCTGGCTTAATTTCATTTAAATTATCAATCCCGATTTCTCCAGTATGAGCTCCACCCTCATATATGCTAATATCTTGTAGGGCTAATTTAACATTTAGAGTCGACTGTTTAAGTTTTAAATAAAAAATATTACTAGGTGCGATTATTATTTCCTTCTCCAAAGAAATAAAATCAATCAAGGGTAAGCTCAGCCACTGCTCTATAAATTCATTTGTATGAGTAAGACTCCCATTAGCTTTCCAATTAGCCACAATATATTTCATCGTTCACCTCGCAATTTTTTTAACACTATCTTCAAACTTTGTTCTTGATTAATACTATAGGTATCAATTACTAAATCATATAAATTTGGGTGCCAAAAATCAATTTTATCAGTCTTTTTCATTTTATCAGTTGCTACCACCCATTCATCCCATTGAGTTCGATACATCCGCGACCATTTTTCCAAATTTTTTTGATATCTTTCAAGGGTATTCTTCTTAGCCTGAGCTACTGTTATTTCATCCCTATTAACCACTCTATCTATTCTCACTTCATCACTCGAGCACACCATTAATATTTTTAAAACATTAGGGACATTCTGCGCCATAAAACCAGAAAGCCAAGATTCAATTATCCACTGTTTTTCGTCTGCTAACTTTTCTCTTACTCCAAAATCAACCTCTCGGTCAAAATCATCACTATAAACTGTGGCATTGTGATGTTCTTCATTATTTTTATCCCACAAACCTCTCTCAGTTGCGTACATTCTCATAAATTCCCCCCCAGAAAAACCACGCCAACCTAATTTTACCAATTCATTTCTTAAGCCATTTAACATCGTAGTTGAACCACATCCAGGCAAGCCTGAAATGGTAATATTATGATAAACATATCCTGCTAAAGGATTATCCAAATTTATTTTCATACCATCCTTTCAATATTGATATTATATAGTATAATAATGAAGAATTAATTATTAATTTATTAAAAAAGGCATCTATGAAAAAAGTTACTCATCTTCCCAGTAAATGTATTGGTTGTATGGCTTGCGTCGGCTTAGCTCCGCATTTATTTGAAGCTGACAATAGTAATGGCTTAAGCAAATTAATCAAAGGTCAAGCAGACGGAGAAAATTTTAGCCAGCTAGTAGAAGATAAACAAGTTCCTGAAGTATTAGTTGGTGCTTGTTGTGGCGGTGCTATTGAAGTTGAAGACATTAATGACTAGCATTAAGCATTAAGCGGTGCTTTTTATATTGCCCATCATATTTGGCTACTAAAGCCCAAAATTTATCACTGTGATTCAAATGTACAAGATGTGCTAATTCATGAATTAGCACATAATCAATTACATCGGGTGGATAATGCACTAATTTATAATTAAAATTCAAATTTCCCATACTGGAACAACTCCCCCAACGTGAATTTAATTTTTTAATACATATGCGTTTAACTTTTCCTTCAAGATTCATTTTTTTTTGTATCTGAGGTACTCTCTTTCGCACATAACTTTCAATCGTTTGTCGTAAAAAAATTTCTAATTTATTTTTTTCCAACTTACCTAATTGCTGCCAATCTTTTTCCTTCTCATCATACTGGCTATTATTATAGGATAACTCATTCAATTCAATTTGCCAACCTAATTTTTTTTTCGGCTGATAAAAAAATTTTACTTCATAATCTTGACCGAAAACCTTGACACCACGATTCAAACTACTATTTTTTTTATACTTATCTTGATGTGTTTTAATCCAAACGCTGTTCTTCTTAATAAACTGTTCAATTAAAAATTTCGGCAAAATTAATGGTGCAATTACTAATACTTCGCCTTCATGATTAATTTTAAGTTTTATAGATTTAGTTCTTCGATTTCTTTTCAACTGATAGTCTATCATGAGCAAAATTATAACATATTTACCAAATATCATTAAATGCCCACAAAAAATGCCAAAATCTTTGCTATAATAAGACTATGTCCTCATTTATCAACAAATATGCCATGCTCATCGCTATTTTAGCTTTAGCCATCATTTTAAGATTGCCAAATTTGAATGATTCATTCTGGATGGATGAGGCTGCTCAAGCATTACAAGCTTTGAGACCAGCTCACGAGCAATTCGATCTCATTAATGATTTTCAACCTCCTCTTTTACACTTAATCACTTTTATCAGTGCTAAATTTAGTCATGCAGAATGGTGGCTCCGACTATGGGGAGCTTTAATTCCAGCCATTCTCACCATTTGGGGCACATATTTAATCGGCGCCAAAATAATTAGCCAAAAAGTTGGCTTATTAGCCGCATTTTTACTCAGTACTAGTTCATTTCATGTCTTTTTCTCTCAAGAATTAAGACCATATTCACTCTCAGCCGTCTTCGCTATTTGGTCTTGGTTTTTTCTCTTAGAAATACTCAAGGTTGGATCTGACTCATATCAAATTAAAATAAACAGTCAAATAAATTCAATCTTTAATCTTTATACCATCTCAAGAGATTTGATTATGTTTCTCTTTTTATCTATTTTAGGTCTCTATTCTTCATACTTATACCCTTTTGTTTTATTATCACAACTCATTATGCTCATAATTTACCGAAAAAACAAACTTTTCCTTTATAGTTTATTAATTCCAAGTATCAGTTTTCTTCCTTGGCTACCTACATTTTTACAACAACTCAACGCCGGCCAAGCTCTCAGAAGTAGTTTTCCAGGATGGGAAAATATCGTTAGTTTTTCTCAAATAAAAGCTCCAGCTCTATCATTCGGCAAATTTTTATACGGCATTATTGACTTAGAAGTCAATCTTATCTTCGCTAGTCTCACCACCGTCTTTTTTGCTTTTATCTTATATTTTTTATGGCATTCTCGTCAAAGATTTTTGCAAGAAAAATCTAAATTTAATACTTTCTTCTATTTGATATTTTTACCATTTATCCTTGCTTCAATCGTTTCTATTTTTGTACCAGTAATTCAACCAAAAAGAGTCATTTTTCTTTTACCATTTTTTTATCTTATGATTAGCTATCTTATTTTTGGTTCTAGACATAATTGGCAAAAATTAAATTTTATTCACTGGTTTAGTATTATTTATCTCATTACCCTTAATTTGTACAGTTTACAGCAATATTACACTCAGACAATCTATCAAAGAGAAAATTGGCGTTCAGCCTTACTACAACTTCATCATAAATATCCCACAGCGGACACTCTAGCCGTCTTTGCTTACACTGCTCCATTTTCTTCATGGAGATGGTATGAAAAAGACCAACCTCAACCATATCCAACTTTATCTACAGGCAATTATGACACCAATCAACTCGAAAATTTGTCCGAAATTTTAAATCCAGCCCTTAACTATCAACACATTATTATCTTTGACTATTTACGCTCACTGACTGATTCACAAAAC
>CAZMIQ010000068.1:0-5273 GCA_964566525.1 uncultured Pseudomonadales bacterium
TAAATATATTAAAGAATATAAAAATAATTTTTTTTTCTATTAAATTAATAATTTACCAACTACCACTACTACCACCACCACCACTACTGCCGCCACCACCAGAACTACCACCTGAACTTCCTCTTCCTCCTGATGAGCTGCTACCGTGATGTTCAGTAATTTCATGTAAAATTGTTTTGCTATAGTCGCAATTGGTGCAATAAGTAGTTATTTCTTGATACCGATGATTAATTTTTTTGGTTTTGACTCTTAATTTTCTTTGTTGGCATTTAGGGCATTTTTTAAATAAGTGAGAAAATTTTAAGAGAAAAACGATGATTAAAAAAAATCCAACACCTGCAAAAAAAGTGATCATTTCTTTAGTCTCTGTGTTGGCAGCGGGTAAATTATGTGTGCCTTCGTCGATTAATTGATAAAGTGCTTGATAAAGGTCAATTATGCCTTGATCGTATTTACCGGCTTTTAATGATGGGAGTAAATATTCGTTTTGCATTCTTTTGGAGAGTGAGTCTGGAATATCGCCTTCCAAGCCATAGCCTATTTCTAAACGACTCAATCTTTCTTCTAGAGCTAGTAAAATTAAGACACCATTGTTTTTAGTTTTATCACCTATGCCCCAGGCTCTAAAAATATTAGTGGCATATTCTTCTAAATTGGCACCATTGAGCGATTTAAGAGTAATGACAACTATTTGTGCTCCATTTTTGGCTTGTAATTTTTTACCTAAATCAATAATGGTGTTTTCGGTATCTGAAGAAAGGACCTCTGCCTGGTCTAAGACATAAAATTCTAATGGTGGTTCTGGGTAACTTTGGGCAAAAATAGTAGTGACAGAAAAAAAAGTCACTAAGATAATTAAGCTGTAGTAAATAAATTTGATTTTCATTTGTGCTTATTATACACTTTATGAGCAAATATGACAAGAAGAAGCATCTACAAGAATAGCGATTAATAACTAATGCTTGCAGATGCTTGAAAGTTATTCCTGATCGAAAGCGTGAGTGTTGACTCCTTTACTCCAATCTATTTCTGGATGACTACTGAGAATTTGATGAAGAATAACTTTAATTTCTTCATATTCTTTTTTGGTTTTAGCTTCATACTTAATCGTAATATATGGACCATTTTGCGAAGCTCTAATGGTCACCATGCTAGTAGGTGTGTCCAAACGGACTCCATCGATGAAATTGTATTCAGCTTGTTTGAAAACTTTTTTTAGGTCTTTGGCGATGGTATTTTGGATAAAAGCAAATTTAATTTCATCCCCTAAGCCCAGTTTGATTTCTGGACTACTAGTGAACTTAGGTAGGCTGCCTGCCGCTTGACTGAGGGTGCATTTCTTTCGTTCTAAGTATTGCAATAATCTTAAGCTGGCGTAGGCACCATCATCATGGCCAAAAAAATTATCAGTAAAATAGATATGACCTGATAATTCTCCGCCAAAAGGAGCACCAACTTCTTTGATTTTGGCTTTGATAAATGAATGACCAGTGATCCACATTACTGGCTCGCCACCTCTTTTTTCAATGGTTTGAGTAACAGCTTTAGAGCACAGATTATTGAATACAATTTTTGCTCTAGGCATAGTATCAAGCACGTCATCAGCAAATAATGCGACGATACTATCCATCCAGAGCACACCACCATTTTCATCCACGACGGCCATTCGGTCGCCGTCAGTGTCATAAGCTAAGCCAATGTCCGCTCCATGTTTTAGAACTCCTTCTCTCAGTCTTTCTAAAACTTCACTTTCGGTAGGATCGGGGACGCCTAAAGGGAAATTGCCATCTAGATTACAATTTTGTTCAATTACTTCGCAGCCAGCTTCATGTAAAATTTCTGGATAAAACATGCCGGAAGTGGTATTACTAGCGTCAATAACGACTTTCCATTTTTTTTGGTGATTGAAATTTTTGAGAATGGTATTTAAATATGAATCAAAAATATTAACTTTTTTATTTTTGCCTTTTTTATTGGCAGTGACAAATTTACCTTTCTTGACTAAATTACGAAAGTCAATCACTTCTTCGCTCAGCATGGTTTCACTATAGCCAGTACCGAGTTTAAGTCCATTGTATTCTCTTGGATTGTGAGAAGCAGTAATCATAGCTGAGCCTTTGGTTTTAAATTCATAAGCTCCAAAATAAACTATTTGAGTGAGTGATAAACCGAGATAATAAGTATGAATGCCGCTGTCATTCAAGCCACTAATAAAAGCTTTAGTATAGGCTTTAGAAGTGATGCGATTGTCATGTCCGACTACACAATCAACGATTCTCCTTTGTGCTAACCATGTACCATAACCACGACCGAGAGTGTAATAGACATCTGGACTTAAATCTTCATCCATGACTCCTCTGATATCATAACCACGAAAAATCTGAGGATTGATATTTTCAACTATTTTATATGCCATTTTTACCTTTCTATTTACTCTAGTTTAAGTAAATTATAGCATAGTTTTGTGTTTGGTGAAGGTGAAAATTTAAATAGGGCTTGACGATAGATTATTCACCCTGTTATCACTGGCGAAAATAAAGTAATTAAAACTGGAGTGATGATTGGTTTGGTGAATAGGAAAGAAAAAGGTAAGATTATGATCAATGGTGGTGGCCTCCATTTGATCTAAATCAGTGATTTTTAACTTTTGGGGACCGGAGAAGGTATGGTTATCTTTGGAGGCTTGAAAATCAGTGGTAGGGATAAGGAAAGTAAAATGGGTTTCAGTGAAAGGAGAAGTGCGGAGAGCTTGAGTATAGGATTTGTTAATCGTTGGTAAAATGTATTCAAGGGCGTAGTGATAATTGCCGGTGGTTTTGGGAAAGAAACCTTTGATTTCAATATAGCTTTGTGTCTCACTGACTGATTGAATATTCCAGTAAAGATTGGAGGGTTTGACATTTTTGTCAACTGTAGGATTAGAAAAGACTGGAGGGATATATTGATAAGTATTAGTAAAGGTAGAGACATTACCAGCTAAATCAATAGAGCAAACATATAAAGGATTAGCGCCACCGGAAATAGTAAGACGTAAATTATCCCCACTGCTGATACTGGTGCCACCACTACAGTCAGCTCCTAGGGTATTTAAATCCCAAGCATAGGCAATTCTGGCAAGACTAGTCTCCTCATCATTACTTAATACAATAATATCTTGCTTATCTCCTTGCCAGCCGGTAATGGCTGGAGTGACAGTTAAGTTAGGAGCAAAGATATCCACTCTATTAATGGGCGAGGTACAGATTTTATCATTACCAGCCTTGTCAAAGATAGTGACGGGACAAGTATCGCCATGAATTGGACCAGTACTACATGAAATGCTAGCTGACTCAGTGGCTAAGCCACTGCCGCCTACATCAGTGGAACTGGTTAAAGTGAAAGTCTCTCCCCCACTCACTTTCCAACTGCTTTCACTTGGTAACCAGCTGCCGCAAGTGGGAGGGGTTTTGTCAATAATGATTTTACCAGTGTAGGTATTGGTGGTTTCTTCTGTTTTACTACTGTTACTAGTGGCAGTAAACTCAAGATCAGTATATTCGCCTTCAGTGAGTTCATTATAGTTCCATGATAATTGCCAAGTCATATTCGTACTAACTGGAACGGTAACATTTTGATTAATGCCACTAATGCTGGTAGAGACTGTGACGCTGGTGGCGTCACCGTCGTCGGGATAGTCAATGGTGCCGGAGAGGGTGAAGTTGGGTGAGGATTTGGTGGGAACGATATTAGTGCTGCTATTATTAAGGTTGAGATTGAAGGCACTAATTTCATAGCGGACAATGACGATGCCGGAGCTACCGTCACAGCCATTTGGAAATCCAGCTCTATTTTCTCCTCCTCCTCCTCCACCTCCAGTATTAGCTAGTCCAGAACTACATAATACTCTGCCATTTGATTCTCGTCCACCATCTCCGCCACCATGCAACCCAAGACCTCTGTTGTTGTAACCTCCTCCACCGCCTCCGCCAGCAAGCCAGCCAGAGATTCCAATAATATTGCCAAATTTGTCACCATAATATTTTCCTTGACCTCCATAACCTCTTTCACTACTATTGTAGTCGCCATTGATTCCTGGTCCTCCTGCTCCGCCCCCGCCACCACCGATAGTATATATTTCATATGGTGGAGCTTCAACGCCACCTATACCACCATCATGACCTTGTGGTGGATCTGTAAAAGGAGTGTTGCCAACTCCAGCAATTCTACTAGTGCTTCCGGCGCCTCCTCCTCCACCTGAACCACCAGCTAAACCAGGATAAGAATCATAATAAACTCCGCCTCCGCCTCCACCGGCTGCTTCTAAATTGTCAAACTTTGAGGGTGAACCAAGCGAGCCTTGGGCTCCTGGAGATCCTGACCCAATTCCACCTTTTCCGCCTAAGCCGACAATGATGGGAATTTTATTTTTACTAATTATTTGATTACTAAAATATCTTAAGCCTCCTGCTCCGCCGCCGCCGCCATAATGAGTTGAACCTCCTCCACCTCCACCACCAACTACTAAAACATCAACCTCATTAACGCCATCAGGCTTATGAAAAGTTCCACTTTCTAAAAATGTCACCACTTCATATTCTTTTCCATTATCGGTGATTTGATAAGGTGCTTCGCCTTTGTAGTTTTTGAGACAGCGAATGGAAAAACCATAATCTTTAGTATTCAAGCTTCTACTAGGATCAATTGAGCCTGCATGAATATATAAATTGTATGCATGAGTTAAAGAAACAGGTGTATTACTCCACCAAAAACCATTAGTATTTTGACCTCCAAGAGTGCCAGAACCGAAATATCCTGAAAAAGGTCCTTTCCAATTACCTCCTTGCCAAAAACCAGTCGCTGGTGAACCAGCAGCGAGATGTAAAACTTCAAAATCACCACCAGTATTGCTAGTAGGTAGACGCCAACCTTCAGGGCAAAGTCCTTGAACATTGGTGGTGGGACCAGTGTAGGTGGTATTGTAATAAGCGCTCTCGTGTTGCATGGCGGCTTGCCAGTTATAGTAATAACCACAAGTAGTGGAACCAGCCGTGCAAGGAGCAGCACCACCAACACGAGGATCACGACAATCACCAAAAGTACCAGTGCCAAATTGATTAGAGGGAGTGGCGGAACCATTACCATCAAAGGTAGATTTACCAGCACAAGCGTCAGTGTCACCACCATACATTAAATTATCCACCATCCAGCATTTGCCATCAGCAAATTTTCTAATTTCATATTGTTTGCCATCTCTTTCATCAGTGAGAATTGGGCCTTGAGTGAAATTAGTGCCT
>CAZMIQ010000069.1:0-5150 GCA_964566525.1 uncultured Pseudomonadales bacterium
AAAAACTACAGGCGTGCGAATAGCAAAATTTAAGTCGTCTGCTGCCACGATCGCCTCAAAAAACAAAGAATCATTATTTTTTTTGGCCACATACTTAAACAATTCGCTTGCTGAAGCCGACATTTTGTCCAATGACAGCCGTCCACTTTTATAATCATTAATTATTAGGAAAAATATTTTTTCCAATTGCTTCAGTTCTGCTTTTTCTAAAGACTCAATCTTTATTAGTTGTAAATAATCTGCAATTATTTCTTTCGGTCTTAAAATTTTAATAGTTTTATGCGCTGGAGTATCCCAATTAGTAAATACAATATAATCTTCTTTGATTGCGGTCTGATGTAGTCCATAACAATCGCCTTCTGCTCCTAAGGATTTTTTATCTTTCTTAGACACTAGAGTAATTCTTTCACCTCTTTTTTATCGCTGATAAAATCAAGCTTCATAATTTTAAGTCCATTTTTTCACTGTGCGCGCGGCGGGACTTGAACCCACAACCTACGGCTCCGCAAGCCGGCGCTCTATCCAATTGAGCTACGCACGCTAATAAACACTATTATATCATGAAAAAGACCTTGTCTTTTCCAAAATTAAGTTATCCTTTTCAATATCTCAATCGCCTCAATCGCACTATTAGTCATCATTAATTGCATTCTTACTTCTCTTGCTCTAGGAAAATTATTAATATAAGCGGCTAAATGTTTTTTCATTCCCGCGAAAGAATAATTTTTTCTCTCCTGATAAGCTTGTTCATACAATTGACAATGTTCTATCGCTACTTTGACTTTTTCCGCTAAAGCTGGCTCTTGTTCTTTAAATACCCACGGATTACCAATCGCCCCTCTCCCAATCAAAACTCCGTCAACTCCACTTTGCTGAATTCGCTCATGCGCTTGTTGGTAGTTTTTAATATCACCATTACCAAAAATTGCCGTTGCGGGGGCCAGCTGATCTCTCATTTTTACTGCTTTATCAATTTGTTCCCAATCGGCTTCACCAGTATAAGCTTGTTTGACTGTTCTGCCATGAATCGTAATCAAAGCCAATTTTAAAGACAAAAGCATCGCTAACCACGTTTCAAGCATTGGTTGATCGAAGCCAATTCTGGTTTTTACACTCACTGGCAAAGGCTCGCTCTTATTACTTTCCGCATATTCAGTCACCGCTTTTTGCACTGCCCTTACAATCTCTTTTGCTAAATCACTCTTCAAAATCATTGAGCCGCCACCTCCAGACTTAAGCACCGTTCTCGCTGGACAGGCGAAATTAATATCCACTCCGGCAAAGCCCAAACGACAAATTTCCAAAGTTGCTTCATAAAAAAATTCAGGTCTAATCCCATATATTTGAGCAATCATTGGTTTTTCCAACTCTGTAAAAATTAAATTGTGTCCCAGTTTCTTTTTGGCAAAATGCAGACCCTCTACATTGACAAACTCAGTCCACATCAAATCTGGTTGACCATATTTTTTGGTTATTTGTCTCATGGGCGAATCAGTTACGCCATCCATTGGACTCAAAGCTAATATTTTTTTATTTTGTTTATATTTGAGCATAAGTTGACTATTATAACTGCTTAAGCAAAAAAATCAAAATTGACTTATCATAATATAAAAAAATGATTTATAATATATCAAATGCCTAAAAACTTATTGTTGCCTTTCTATCAACGACTTTTATCTCTTTATCGCCGGCATTTCTTTTATTTATTCCAATTATGTATTTTTTTTCTTTTACAATTATTATTTTTTTTGCTCTCTATCTCTTTAATTTTTTTCAATTTTATCCCAATCTATTTTAGTCTTTTTCTCATTATTTCTTCTTGGATTTTTTTAATTATCGGCTTATTTGGTATTTTTAAAAATTTGCAAGCATTAGTTCGGGGTAGGGGACAAGAAAAATATCCACTTTTCATGTGGGAATACTTTTTTGGCGGACTGAAATTATTTTTTCATTTGCTCATTTTTTTATTACCACTTTTGATCAGTTTAACTATTTTCATTTTTAGTCTTTATAGCAATAATCATGCTCTGCTTTTAATCGCTCTAAGCCTTTTTATATTTACATTTTTTATTCAATGGTATTTTGGCCTCACTCTCACTTTTTTTATTGATCGAAAAAATAGCATTTTTATCAATTGGTCTAAGAGTTTTGCCTTTATTGATTTGCATAAAAAAGTTAGTTTTATTATTATAGCTAGCAATTATTTACTTTTAATTACTTTAAGTCTTTTTTTACCATTTTTTGGCACAGTTTTTACCATTAATTGGATAATTCTTTCTAGCTTTTATTTCTCACATTATTTTTTCAATTCATAATTGATATACTTTAATCTATTAAGTCAGATTATTTGATCGCAAAATTAAATTTTAATTTGCAAATAAATTATTTTTGTGATAAAATCAGGACAGTGAAAAAAGCAGTTAAAATTGAAGACAATTTGCTATTTACTTTTTAACTGATATAGTGTAAAATTAAGCACGAGTAAAAATTAATTTATTAAGAAAGAAAAGAAAGTATTAATTAAATATGAAAAGTAATATGAAAAAAAACACTCATTTAATAATAGGTATAGGAGTTACCGCCCTAGGTATTTTGGGTGCTTTTACTCCTGGACTAATCGAAAAAACCTCAGCCCAGCACGTTAGTTTTTTTGATGTTTTTCCTAGTAATTCCAGACTCTCATTTATGGGTTTGATTGCTCCAGGCGGTTACGTCGATACTTCTATTGCCTATATTCAAACTTCCATGAATGCTACTCTTAGCGGCTATTCCACTACTTCAGCGCAATTAATTAATGGTGATCATATTTTAATTGGCGGCAAAAATTTTATCGTCGCTACCACCAGCGCAGTCTTAAGAGAAAATCAGATTCCTCTCACCACTACCTTAGAAGCAGCCGATATTATCGTTGATACTCCAGTCATTGCTAAAATGACAGGTGACATTAAGCTAGTTTTTACGCCTAATGAGCTTATCGATAATGGTTCATTTACTTTTCTTTTCCCAGCTGCTGATGGCACTAGTCAGTCAAATGACGGCATGCCAGATTCGGGTGGCTATGATTTCAATAATGCCGAAATTATCTGTCCTACTCCTGCTGCCGGTTATACTCATTGGTCAGCTTCAGCTTCAGCTTCAGTTGATAATGATCGACAAATTGGTAATTTTTATTATCATGCCTTCACTTGTGAATATTCTGGCACTTCAGACACAAGTCCATTAGAATTTACCATTAGCGGTTTAATTAATCCAGCTCCTAAAATTTACCCAGATGTTTTACAGGAAGACCGAACTATTAGTGCTCTAGATATGTATGGCATTTTTGCTGATCAGTCTAATGAGGCTGGCGCTATTGTCAAATATGGTAATAGCTATGCCGGTTATGGCTCAGCTGTCAAAATGACCGTCAAAGTATTACCTCAATTAACTTTCGAAATTGACGGTATTGGCGAAGGTGAAAATATTTGCGATATGGGACCAACGGAAGCTTCTACTGTCACTACTACTGGCTTTTTAGTTCCCTTTGGCTCGATTAGTAATGCTTACTTTACCAATGCCGCCCAAAAAATCAGAGTTACCACTAATGCTGCCTATGGTTATGCCGTCACTGTTACTTCCAGAGATCAAATGGGTCTCAATGGCGATCCCTGTCCAGGTGCTGGCAATACTTTAGAATGTATTCCAGGATATGGCTCAGTTGATAGTAATAAGCCATGGCTTAGTATTACCGACGGTAAAGGTTTTGGTTATACTCTACACGTAGTTGATGCAGATTCGGATGATTATCAAAATACCCCAGGCACACCCAATGTTACTGTCGCTTTCAATAAAGATGACGGTTGGCGTAAATTTCCAGATAGAAGCGAAAGTGAACAACCAGTTCATATTATTAACAATTTGAAATCAACTAATCAAGATGTTATTGAAGTTTGTTATCGGATAGTTTCAGACGCCAGCAATTTACCAGGTGACTATGAAACCACCCTCACTTATACCATTACCGCTACTTTTTAATTGTTATTAGTTAGTAAATAAAATATTAAGATTCAGAAAGGAAAGAACAAAATATGAAAAATTTTCGAAAAATAGGCAAAGCGGTTTCAACTCTCTCTTTGCTTACTAGCATTGGAATGATGCTCGGCGTTGGCGCTATCCAAGCCCAAACTGGCGCTAACAATGTTCAATCAGTCAATGAAGCTATTGCTCTCACTGCTGTTCCGCCTAGACTTGGAGATGATTATAGTTTATTAGTGAAACCAGGAGAAACTATTCAAGCTGTGATTGAGGCTAGAAACCCACAGGACGCACCAGTTACAGTCGAAACTTTTGTGCGTGATTTTATTATTGGCGATGATGGAGACACTCCTATTCCGGTGGAGCAAGAAGACGCTAACCCTCGCTGGCAATTATCGCAATGGATTACGCTTACTCCCAACAGCGCCGTAATTGACAAACGTGGCACTTCAACCATTCTTGTTACCATCACCGTGCCTGCTGATGCTATTCCAGGTGGTCGTTACGCTATGATTTTGCACAAACCTGTCAATAGTAGTGGTGGCGAGTTAATGGATTCCAGTGGAGCTCAAATTAATGCTCAAGTTGGTACCCTTTTATATGTTATTGTCGATGGACCAGTAACCGAGTCGGCTGTGGTTGACAAATTTGCCTTTAAGGGCTTTAGTGAAATGGGACCAGTGGACTACTCTTTAGGTATTAGAAATAATTCGAGTTATCACATTCGACCAAATGCTACCATTACTATTAAGAATTGGTTTGGGGCTAAAACTGGTGAAATCGCCCTTGATCAAAAAAATATTTTCCCAGATTCGACTAGAGGGTATACTGGTCAATGGAATAAGAAATGGGGCTTTGGTAGATATACAGCTGAAATTACCGGCACTTATGGCTTTAAATCTGCTAACACCTTACCAATAGCCATTGCTAAGTTTTGGATTATTCCAGTTAGGTTGATTCTCGCCATCATCTTAGTAATTGCTCTTGTTGCCGCTATCATTTTCTCCACTCGCAAAAAGTATTCCAAAATGCTTGAGGTTGAAGAAGAAAAAGTACGCAAGCTTGATGAAAAACTCAAGAAAGCTAGACGCAACTAAATAAAGCTTAAATAAACAACTTTGCTCAAACGCCCTTCG
>CAZMIQ010000070.1:0-5106 GCA_964566525.1 uncultured Pseudomonadales bacterium
TTCAAGCAATACAGCGATGTGTTTGAGCGTAGTGTAATTTTAGATAGTAGTTAAGCAAAAATGGAGCCAGTCCGAGTGGAGTAATTGTTTGAGCTTTAAGTACACAAATTCGTGTACTTTAAAATCTTTGTCATTAAAATCTCACTCCTTTTTCAACTCCTCAAACATTTTTTGCATCGTAGGATTGCCACGAGTGAGTTTTTTGACGCTTAAATCATCAGCTTTATTATTGGCCAAGCGTAAATTATCATCTAGACGCAATAAATTATCTTTAGCTTTTTGTAATTGTGCGATTGATTTGTCGATGCTATCAATAGCGGTTTTGAATTTTTCTGAGGCGAGACGATAATTACGACCAAATGAATTTTTGAAGTCATTGAGTTGCTGTTCGAAATTAGAAACATCGATATTTTGTTCTTTGATTAAAGCTAGCTCTGACTTATATTGCAAACTATTGAAAGCGGCATTGCGCAATAAAGTAATCATGGGAATGAAAAATTGCGGACGAATAATATACATTTTGGGAAATTTGTGTGAAACATCGACGATGCCGGTATTATATAGCTCATTGTCGGCTTCAAGTAATGAGACTAAAATAGCATATTCGCATTTTTTTTCATTACGATCTTTGTCTAATTCTTTCAAAAAGTCTTCATTTTTCTTTTTGGTGGCAGTGGTGTCATTTTCATTTTTCATTTCAAACATAATGCTGATAATTTCTACACCTTGCTCATCTTGTTCTCTAAAAATAAAATCACCTTTGCTGCCGCTGCGAGCATCATTATCTTTTTCAAAATAGGCATTTTGAAAGGCAGTCGCTCTTAATTTATTAAATTCAATTTCGCAATGTTGTTCCAGAGTTTCGCCTAGCATTTTAGTTGATAATTTGAGTTTGAGATCTTTGTAATATTCGATCATTTCGTCTTTGCTTTTTAATTCATGTTCATATTTTTCTTTTAATGAAGTTTCCAGTAATTTTTTTTCGGCCTCTTTACTATCTAGCTGATGGGCTAAGTGATCTTTTTGTTTCTCAACTACTTGCACAGCTTGAGTGATGGCCAATTGTTTTTCGGTTTGGGTGGCTTGAATTTGGGCTTGAAGCTTGGCAATTTCAGCTTCTTTTTTGGCGATGTTTTCTTGAGCGGCATTTTTAACTTTAGCTTGGGCTAATTCAATAGCAGCTTGCTTTTCTTGTTCCAAGAGACTTATTTTTTTGGAGATATCTTGTTCTTTAACTTTAAATTCTAAAGATTTTTCTCGCTCAATGGTGTCGCGAACTTTAGCAATTTCAGCTTGAAAGACATCTTTTTTAATGGAGGCAACGACACTATTGATAGTGGATTTATCAATATCAATTTCATGTAAGGTATTAAGGTCGATAAGATCGCCTTTTTGACCATCTTCTTGGAGGACTAAAGTGTGTTCATTTTGGATGGAAACTTTGATAGTTTTCATGATGGCTTTCTTGATGATTTTTAATTGGCGGAAGTGACAGGACTCGAACCTGCGAGGGTTTGCACCCGGCGGTTTTCGAAACCGCTGCCATAGCCGCTAGGCGACACTTCCAAGCAAGTGATATTATAGCAGATTTTGAGCTGAGTTGGGCTTAAGTTGTGAGCAAATCTGCATCTTGCGAATGGTAAATTTGAGCATAAAAACCATTTTGTTGGAGAAGTGTAGAGTGAGTGCCTTGTTCAATAATGATGCCGTCTTTCATGACTAAAATATGATCGGCATTTTTGACAGTGGATAAGCGGTGGGCGATGATAAGGCTAAGACGGTTTTTGAGTAATTTACTCATGGCTTTTTGAATATCAAATTCAGTTAAAGTGTCAATATTGCTGGTGGCTTCATCTAGAATAATCATGGGTGGATTAATTAAAAAAATTCTGGCGATGGCTAATAATTGTTTTTGTCCTTGACTCAAAGTGATGGAGTTGGCGTTGATTTGAGTCTGATAGCCATGAGGTAATTTGGTGATAAAATCGTGGGCGTGAGCTTTTTTGGCAGCAAGGACGACTTCTTCTTGAGTGGCTTTGGGTTTGCCTAAGCAAATATTGTCAGCAATAGTACCGGAAAATAAATGTATGTCTTGCAAAACCACACCAATTAAATTTCTGATTTGCGGGCGGCTAGCTAGTGAAATATCAGTCTGATCAAAGGAAATTTGACCGCTACTTGGGTCATAGAAGCGCAAAATTAAATTGGCAAGAGTGGTCTTGCCGCTACCAGTGGGTCCGACTAAAGCAATGGTTTGACCAGTTTTGGCTTTGAAATTAATGTTTTTGAGAATGGGTGTTGATGGATGATAGGCGAAATTAAGTTGGTTGAATGTGAGTAGTTGGGTGAGATTAATATGGTCAATTGGTTTGTCGGGGTTTGTTTCACTTTGACAATCGAATATTGCCATTATTCTTTCGCCGCTAATCAAGGCTAATTGCAGAGTCATAAATTGATTGGCAAGAGTGCCGAGTGGACGAGTAAATTGTCTTTGGTATTGTAAAAAACTAGCAAAAACACCGACTGGCAATAAATGGGCAAATAATAAATGACCGCCGACAATGCCTAAAAGGACAAGGTTAAGATTATTAATAATAAGCATACTCATCATCATGAGACTGGAAAAAAAATTAGCTTTGAAATTACTGTCATAGTAGTTGTCGACCAAATGATTGAATTTTTGAGTAGTTGTTTGTTCTTTGCCGTATGATTTGATTAAAAGAGTGGCATTGAGAGTTTCTTCGGCATAGCCATTAATTGCGGCTAATTTTTGTTGTTGTTGGGTGAAAAATTTTCTGGCTTTTTTGGCAATCATTTGACTTAAAAAGATGGTGAGAGGAACGGTAATAAAAGTAATTAAGGCTAGGTAAAAATTTTGGTAAAACATAAAAATTAAAGCTCCAAAAACTGATAAAATACTGGAGATAATTTGAGTAGTAGTGCTAATTAAAGCATTATCTAAATTATCTAAATCATTAGTAATCAGACTCATGACTTGCCCGAATGGTTTTTTATCATAAAAACTAATGGGCATGGAAAGCAGTTGCTGGTAAGCGTCGTGTCTGATTTGAGCAATAATGGTTGGCACAGCACGAGCTAGTAGATAGTCTTGTAGCCAATTAAAGAAACTACTAAGTAAATAGATGATAATTAAAAATATGATCATAAAGCTGATATTAGCTAATTGTTGGGTGATAATATATTGGTTAATAATGAAGCTAACGATCAGTGGGCCAAGCAATTGAAAAAAAATTGATAAAAAAATAGCAATAATAATGATAATAAAAGTGGTTTTTTGGGGCCTAAGGTAGGGCCATAATTTTTTAGCAAAAATGATAGTTTTTTTAAAACTTAGAGGCTTGGGTGGTTTTTGAACTTTTTTATCTAAATGGTGAGAGTTAAAATTACGATTAAGCATGGTGATTTTCTGATTGAAGACGATTAATTTTTTGATAAATGGGATTATTGATAAGGAGCTGAGAGTGAGTGTCAATAGCTTGAATTGTGCCTTGATCGAGGACAATTATTTGGTCACAAGAGCGGACATTAGCAATTCTTTGGCTAATAATGATTTTAGTGACTGATTGAGTTTGGAGATGTAAAGCTTGCTGAAGTTTAGCGGCGGTTTTGAAATCTAAGGCGCTGGTGATATCATCAAGAATTAAAATTTTTGGATTTCTAGCTAGAGCTCTGGCTAGGCTCAATCTTTGTTTTTCGCCACCAGAAAAATTAGTGCCTTGACGAGCAATGGGAGTTTGTAGTTTTTTTTCTTGACGATGAATGAATGTTTCTGCTTGAGAAATTTTTAGGGCCTGATTAATTTTATTGGGAGTAATTGATTCACCCCAAAGCAAATTATCGGCGATAGTGCCTGATAATAATGAGGCTTGTTGGCTAACTAAAAGAATTTTGTTTTTAACTTCTTCGAGGGGGTAGTCTTTTAAATTATGACCATCAATAAGAATTTCGCCACTAGTGGGATCATATAGACGATTAAGAAGAAAAGCGATAGTGCTTTTGCCACTGCCGGTGACGCCAATAATGCCAATGCTACTGCCAGCAGCGAGAGTAAAATTCAGCTTTTTTAAAGCAAGTTGATTGTTTTTCGAGTAACTGAAGCTAACATTTCTGAACTCAATTTGACCATTAGTAATGGCTGTTGTAGATTTTTTTTGGGAGTGATAGAGATCGCTATTGAGTTCGAGGAGTTGATTAATTCTAGTGAGACTTACTTTGGTTTTCATAATATTAATAAAAATAAAAGACATCATTAGAAAGGCAAATAATAATTGAGAAAGATAGCCAATGGCGGCCACTAAATCTCCGATGGCGATTTGGTTGATTTGAAAAAGTTTAGCTCCTTCCCATAAAATTAAAGCAATGGCTAAATTTAAAATAAACATCATTAATGGCATGGCAGTAGCCATAATTTGAGCACTTTTTGAGGCAAGTTGTTGAAATTGTTGATTAATTAAATTAAATTTATTGATAGCGACTTTTTCTTGATTAAAACTTTTAAGTGTGCGAATAGCATTAAGGTTTTCCGACATTTGATTATTGAGCTGGTCAAGTTTTTTTTGTAATTTTCGGAAAAGTGGTAAGGCAAATCTGGCAACAATGATGATAATGAGAATGATAATGGGAGCTACAATTAAGACAATTTTTAATAATTGAGAATTAATTTGGGTGAGAAAAAATAAAGAGCCTAAAAACATGAGCGGGGCTCGAATAGCCATGCGTAAAGTTTGAATTAAAAGATTTTGGGCTTGATTGATGTCATTGGTGAGTCTGGTAAGAAGAGCCCCAGGAGTCAAATTTTCTATTTGAGTGAGAGAAAGACTTTGGATTTTTTGGAATAAAAATTGGCGTAAGTTTTTGCCAAAATAAGCAGAGACTAAGCTAGCACAATAGACTGAGAGCAAAAAGGTGATAACACTTAAAAGTAGATAGGCAAGCATTTGGAGACTAGTGGACCAAATGATGATATTTGATCCATTTTGGGCAAAAACATTGATGATTTGGGATAATAATTTTGGTTGTTGTAATTCTGCCATTACTTCTATCATCACTAAGATGGGAGTAATAATTAATAGCCACTTTTTTTCT
>CAZMIQ010000071.1:0-5054 GCA_964566525.1 uncultured Pseudomonadales bacterium
TAAGCACTCAAGATTTAATTATTTTACCTAATTAATATGCTATTACAATTAAAACATGTTTCCAAAATTTACCAATTAGGTAACACTGACATCAATGCTCTAATGGACATTAATGTCAACATTAATAAAAAAGAATTTGTTGTGATTATGGGACCTTCTGGTTCAGGCAAATCAACTTTTTTGCAAGTTGCCAGCATGCTCTCAGAACCTACCAGCGGACAAATAATTTTAAATAATATCGAGGTCTCGAATTATAATGAAGTTCAAAGGGCACATTTACGCAATCAGCAAATCGGCTTTATTTTTCAAACCTTTAATCTTTTACCTCGCACAAGCGCTTTACAAAACGTCTTATTGCCTTTGTTCTATGCAGGCAAAGATATTGATAGTCAAGATATTAAAAAGCAAGGCGAATTAATGCTAGAAAAAGTTGGTCTAGGAGATAGATTAAATAATACTCCTGCCCAACTTTCTGGTGGACAACAACAAAGAGTCGCTATCGCTCGCGCTCTGATTAATAATCCATCAATTATTTTTGCCGATGAACCTACCGGCAACTTAGATTCTAAAAGTGGAGAAGATATTAAAAAAATTTTAACCAATCTTCATCATGAAGGCAAAACTATTATTATGGTCACTCATGAAGATGATGTTGCTGCCATCGCCAAAAGAAAAATAATTTTCAAAGACGGGCAAATTATTAGTGATCAACCAATAAAATGAAAATTAGCATTATTTTTAAACTAGCCTTGAAATCAATCCTATTAAATAAGGGGCGTTCATTTCTTACCATGCTCGGAGTAATTATTGGCGTTGGTTCAGTGGTTTTATTAACCAGCATTGGTACTGGTTTACAACTATATGTGACCGAGCAATTTGCTGGTCTTGGCACCAATATTTTATATGTAGTTCCAGGCAATCCTTTTGGCGACAATGGAAGTTTTGGTGGAGAACAAGCCATGCTTTCCGCTATTCAGCCCACTCTTAAAAAAAGACATTTTCAACAAATCATGAGAGAACATCGTAGTCTAATTAAAGATGGAGTAATTACTGCTGTCAGCCTAGCTGAAGCCAAATATAGTAAAACCACCAAAAAAGTCACTCTCTATGGAGTTTATAGCTCATTTGAAACAGTATTTAATTTCAAAGCTATTAAAGGCCAATGGTTTAATAAGTCCCAAGATGAAAAAGCCAATAGAGTCGTTCTTCTTGGCTGGCAAATTGCCCAAGAACTTTTTGGCGCTATTGACCCCGTAAATAAAAAAATTATGCTTAATGGCCAAGGATATCGAGTCCTAGGAGTATTAGAAGAAAAGGGCGGTGGTTTCGGCGGTCCTAGCTTCGATAATTATGTTTATCTTCCCACTGAAACAGTTTTCAAATTTTTTAATACAGAATTAATTGACTCATTTATTCTCGAAGCTCGAGATGCAAATAATATTCCCCAAACTATGACTGCTATCGAAAAAACTCTTAGCAAAGAGCTTAAAGACGACGAATTTAGCGTTTTTGATCAAGCCCAATTACTTAATACCATTAATAGTATTCTAGGCATGCTTACCATTGGCCTTGGCGGAATTTCCGCTATTTCCTTAATCGTCGGTGGCATTGGCATTATGAATATAATGTTAGTTGCTGTAACAGAAAGAACACGTGAAATCGGTCTCCGCAAGTCATTAGGCGCTACTCCTAATTTGATTATGCTACAATTTTTATTTGAAGCTGCTCTTTTATCCATTATTGGTGGACTTATTGGACTGTTAATTGCCTATTTAGGCTCATTAGCCATGCAACCCTACTTCCCAGCTAGAGTAACCACCCAAGCTGTCATGTTAGCTTTTGGCGTTTCTACCGCCGTAGGTCTAATTTTTGGCCTAGCACCAGCTTATCGAGCTGCTAAGCTTTCACCCATTGAAGCTTTAAGATACGAATAGATTACTTATTTATAATGTTTCAATTTTAATGCTCGCATCATAGTCAGGAATTTTCACAAATGCCAAATATTTTTCTGTCGTAGTTAATCTTTTATGACCAACAATTTGTGAAACATAAACCATCGGCAAACCTGCTCTTAATTGTTCAACAATAAAAGTGTGACGCAAATCATTAACTTTAATTTTTGGACCCAAGCCCGCTAAACGGAAATATCGATCCAAAGACTTACGAATATTTCTCACCAAAAACGGTTTGCAAGTTTTGGTTAAAAATAATGTTTTTTCTCTGGTTCTTGGTCTAATTCGCAAATAAGACTTGATCGCTTTCTTCGCAGTTTCGTTCAAAGGGACCCGACGATTAATGCCAGTACCTTCAGTTTCTATATTAATAATATCACGATCAAAATCAACATCATTCACTTTCAAACCTGCTAATTCGCTAATTCTCATGCCTGTTTGCAATAAGGTTTCTACCACTGCTAGCATTCTAACATCACCACGACAGGCATCTCTTAAAGCACGATATTCAGTTTTACTTAAAAATCTAGGCAAAGTTTGCTCACATTGAGGTTGTGACACCAAACGAGAAGGATTATCTGGAATAAACCGATTATCACTCAAATATCTAAAATATGATTTAACTGAATTCACTTTCCGCGACACAGTTTTATCACTCCGATAAACTTGAATCAAATATTCCTTATATGCCTCCAAATCATTACTGGTTACACTTTCAATTTCTAATTTGCCTCTACCAGTCAAAAATTCAGTTAATTGCTCGATGTCTTTCGCATAAGCGATCACCGTCGCATGAGCTTTACCACTCTGTTTCAAGTATTCATTAAATCTACTTTCACTATCTTGTATAGTTAAATTTGACATTTTGTTCCTTTTTAGCTATAATGTATTCCAAACAAAAATCATATATGTATGACTTTGTTACATTAATAATTTACTAAGATGACTTATAATATCACACTTTTGTCATTTTATCAAGTATGAAAATTAATTTTCGACCTATATTGTTTATTTTATTTATCTTAATTGCGAGTAGTTTTGCCTTCTCCATGAGCAAAAGTATTAAAAAAAACCAACAAAATCGTGAAGTATTATCTTTAATCATGCAAGAAAACGAGCGTTTAAAATTACAAGAACAAGAATTACTGTTGCAAGAAGAGATTATGAATCAACCTTTTTTACATGAACAATTAATACGTGACCAAAAGTGGTTAAAAAAAACTGGCGAAAATAATTTAGAACTAGTCGGTTATAAATATGTGCCAAGAAATTGGTTTCCTCCCAACAAAGAAAAAATTCCTATCAAACAAATGTGGTCCGATTTATTATTCAAATTCAATTAATTGATATTTAATAATAACAATAGTAACTTTTCGCTTTGATTATTTTTAATCAAACCAGCTCTAATTTGATAATCAAAATCAAATAATTTTTGATACCAATCTATCAATTCTTCTAATTTGAATTTACTAGCTTGCATTTGCAAACTATATTTTTTAAAGGGTGGACCCTGAAAATTATTATTACTTATATCGATTAATTGCTGAATCTGCCACAAAAACATTGAAATTAAATAAATTGTCGCTTCACTTTTATTTTTTTGCTCATATTGTTTTTGGCTTAATTCAAATAAACTAATAAAATTACGATTCTGATTATTATGACTAAATTGCTCCAAAAGTTGCCAAATAGCCTCTTTTTGCATAAATAGTTTATTGGTGATTTGACCCAAACTTTTAATTGTAGCCGGAGAAATTTTTTTTATTTCATAAAGGAAAACTGGACTAGTAGTTTGATGCAAATGCTCAATTATCGCTGTGCGCTCTTTTGACTTAGGTCTAACCAATAAATTGTTAATAACCAAAATTTTTGGCGTCATAAAAAAATCATCTTGTTCACTCAAGCTAGTTAAGGTTGATAAATCTAAAGACTTGCCTTCTATCAAGCAAATTTGAGTTAATTTTTTTCTAAAAATAGCCAATTCAGTTTGCAAAGCCTGATAGCTGGCAGATAAATCTTCTCCATGAAATAAGTTAATTGACATCAAATTATTATACTATAGTAATTTAGTAATTTAATTTACATATTAAATTAACACGAGCTTATTATCTCAATTTTCATATCAACCATTAATATACTAGCTCATATTTTTTTACCAATAAAAATTTTTCAGTCCAATTTTTCAATTAAGATTGACTCATGCTAAACCTTGCAAATCACTCTATTTCATGTTAAAATCAAACATTAGTTTAAGCCATTATTTTTATGAAATCAAAACGCAAATTATCAATTAATATTTCTTTGGTTAAATTTTTAACCAAAATTATTTTCTCTCTGGCTTTGTTTGTTTTATCACCAATCAGCGCTAGCGCTCAAAAAGCTATTGGCGGTCAACATATCTATGAAGTAAAGATTAATGATAAATATTATCGCATTCACGCATACACAGATACCGGCAATCATTCATTTATTGCTCAAGAAAACTTGGAGGCTGACGTTCTTATCGTTGGCGGCGGCGCTGGTGGTAGATATGGGGCAGGTAGTTCAGGCTCCGGCCCAGGAGGAGGAGCTGGAGGCGTCATATTTTTATCTAAAATCAATTTAAATGCACCACAAACAACAAACATTACCGTTGGAACAGGAGGAGCTTCGCCAGTATATAACGACACCACAAATGGGCAAGGGGGAAATTCAATTTTTGGCACTCATATTGCTTATGGCGGTGGCAGAGGAGGAATTTGGCAAGGAAACGGCTATAACGGTGGATCTGGTGGAGGAGGCGGATCAAACACTTCAGGAACACAACAACCAGGTCAAGGAACAATTAACCAAGGCAACGCAGGTTCTAGCAATTTAATCAGAGATGCTGGAGCTGGTGGAGGAGCTGGCGGACCAGGAAATGAAAGAGATGGAGGCATAGGAAAATACTATGGAGATGTTTTTGGAGAATTATATGGAGAAAATGGTTGGTTTGGTGGTGGAGGAGGGGCAGGCTATAAAAATTCTAGCGGTACAGGAGGAAATGGAGGTGGAGGAAATGGAGGAATAGTTAGTTCTATGGGTGAAGCAGGCTTATCCAATACAGGTGGAGGTGGGGGTGGG
>CAZMIQ010000072.1:0-5015 GCA_964566525.1 uncultured Pseudomonadales bacterium
TATTCCAGCCGAAGGAGAAGCAGCAGGATTAATCAACCCTCTAATTCTAATATTATACGCATCTGGTGTCATTTGACCACCCATATCACCAGGACCAGTATATGGACAAGTGAAAGCAAAATAACGAATAAATGGTTTGCTGTCGGCCGCTAAGGCAATAGCCTCAAATTGACTAATTTCTTTTTGGGTTGCTGGATTATAGAAAATAGAACCAATTTGTTTAGTTGGAGTGCCAAAGTTAAAACCAGGGACACCAATCGGACATTCCACCGAAATCATATTAGAATCAGTCGGAGCCGAAAAAGCATTAATAATTGGCACACCCGCATTCCATGTACCACTTGAATTTGCTACATTCGCTTCATCAGTTGCAGTCGGAATTAAAATTCTAATTGCTCCATCCTGCACTGCTGCCTCTAAAGGAAAACCAACGTTTAGGTCAGAAGTAATAAAACTCTGAGCCACTACTTGTTTTATCCCCAAAAGGCCAAAAGAAGCCGCTATTGACAGAGATATTATTTTTTTGATTTTAGTGTTTTTCATCTTGTTTTTTCTAATATTCAAACTTTATACCATATTTTCTATAAAATAACTAATTTATACTCTTTGGCGAACCAGACCAATTAAATCTTTAATTTGATTGACATTGAGTCTGCCATCATCTCTCAAAGTAATTTCTTTTAACAACTCTCCTGACTCAATATAAGGATTTTCTATCATTCTTTTTATTTTATTTTCTTCTTTTTTCTGAATTCTTTCAATTAATCTTTGTCTTTGGGCTGTCGCTAATCTACCATCCGCTCTCTCAGCCACCATATTAAGCAATTTACGAGTACTCATATACTGACTCTCAATATAATTGTTCATTCTCTCTTCTTCTCTTCTCTGTACCGCTTGCACCAAATCTTTTCTTTGTGCCTCAGACAAAATTGATCTAGCAATTTGATCCAATAGATACAAAGTTCCAATCATCGCATTCTCCATTTTTTCTCGAATTCTCACTTCTTCGCGATTTTGTAATACTTCCATCAACTCTTTTCTTTGGTTTTCAATAATTTCCGCCTGAGCAATTTCTTCTAATAAAAATCTCACCGTCAAATTATTATTCCCAATAATATTTTTCAAATGATTGTATTCTCTTTTTTGCACTTCATGCACTAAATCTTTTATCTGCTCGCCATTCAATCTTCCGTCAAATCTTTCTCCAATTTTTCTCAATAATTCTCTTGCACTCAAATACTCATTCGCAATCATTTTACGCAATTTCTCTTCCTCTACCTTCTGACCTTCAGTTGTACGTGATTGGCTATTTTTTTCATAATTCACTTTATTAATTTCTTCACTCACACTTGGTTTAAAGCTATTATTACTAAAATCTTTTTTACCAGTATTCACTTCTTCTTTTTGTTTTTCAAATCTCGCTGGTTTGAATGAAAAATCACTTTTTTTAGGCACAAATTCATTAATTTTATTCACTGGATTATTATCTGGTTTAAAACCAAAAGAAGGAGGGGCAATTGGCGGCAGTAAGCCATCATTTTTGTCATCATTAGCAGATCGACCCTGCATCGAACTTACAAAACTATTTTTCTTAAAATCATCTGCCATATTTTATTTCCTTTTTTTCATTATTTATAACTTGCATCTTCCTTTTTCACCTTTTTACAAGTTATTCTCTAATTTTAAACCATTTCTTCCAAAAAAGCAAGTGCAAAAACATACCAATTTTAAACTCACTCTACTTTTTTCGCTTAATACTAGCACCCATATGTTACAATATCTTTATGAATCTGTCAATAGGCATTGTCGGTCTTCCCAATGTCGGTAAATCTACTCTATTTAATGCTTTACTTAAGCAAAACCTTGCTTTGGTCGCTAATTATCCTTTTGCCACCATTGAACCCAATGTGGGCATCGCCAGCATTCCAGACGAAAGACTTTTACCATTAGCTCAATTAGTCAAAACCAATACTATCAAGCCTGCCACTATCGAATTTGTCGATATTGCTGGACTCGTCCGCGGTGCTAGTCAAGGAGAAGGTCTTGGTAATAAATTTTTATCTCATATTAAGTCTACGGCTGCCATCGCTCATGTTTTACGCGTTTTTACTAATCCAGACATTATTAGAGACAATCCTCTCGATCCCTTAGCCGACTTAGCTACTATTAGGCTAGAGTTGCAGCTTTCTGATTTGGACATTATTAATCGTCAACAACCCAAAAAAGGCAAACTTTCCACCGCTGACCTTGCTTATTTTGATTTATTAGCCCAATTTAAGACTATTCTCAATCAGGGTCAAAACCTCATTCATTTTTTTCACGATTTGTCAATTTCTCAAGATCCTCAAAAACTCAATTTACTTACTCAAGCCCAAACTATTGCCCAAAACCTCAACCTCATCACCAGCAAACCAGAAATTTTTGTCCTCAATGTTGATGAAGAACAGCTAAAACAGTCCAATTCGCTCATTACCACTTGGCAAAAAAAGCTCAACTGTCAACCTCATCAAATTGTCATTGTTTCTGCTAAAATTGAAGCCGAGCTCGCTACTCTTGATCCTGAAGAACAAGCCTTATTCTTAACCGAACTCGGCATTGATGAATCTGGCTTGGCTCGCTTAGCTCAAGTTGCCTATCGCACTCTTGATTTACAAAGTTTTTTAACTGCAGGCGAATTAGAAGTCAGAGCTTGGACCATCAAAAAAGGCACTCTCGCACCTCAAGCCGCCGGTGTGATTCATACTGATTTTATCAAAAAATTTATCAAAGCCAAAGTTGTTTCTTATCCAGATTTTATGCGCTTAGGTGGTTGGAAAGCAGCCAGCGAAGCTGGCAAAATCCGTTTCGAAGGCAAAGATTATTGTTTGCAACCAGACGATCTAGTCGAATTTATGATTGGCTCCTAAATCAAACTTCTTTTCTACCTTCCAAAGCCCTTGATAACGTCAAACCATCAGCATACTCAATATCCGCTCCAATTGGCAAACCATGACCAATTCTTGTCACCTTAATATTTTTACCCTTCTCGCTCCGACGCAACATTTCTGTAATATACATCGCCGTTGCTTCTCCTTCCATCGTCGGATTGGTAGCCAATATAATTTCACTCACTCCATCCAACCTTTTCACAATATCGTGCAAATAAAGTTCTTCAGGTCCAATATGGTTTAAGGGATCAATACAGCCGTGTAAAACATGATATAAACCTTGATATTTTTCTGACCTCTCTAGGGCTATCAAATCAAGTGGTTGTTCCACAATGCATAATTGAGTTTTATCACGATTTTGATCTTCACAAATCACACATGGGTCATGCTCCGCAATCTGATGACAAATACTGCACAAACACGTTTCTTTTTTCAAAGCCATTAATTTAGCCGCAAAATCATCTAATTCATTTTGTGGATTATGTAATAAATAAAAAACCAGTCTTTGTGCGCTTCTTGGCCCAATTCCGGGTAATTGTTCAAATTTCTCTGCCAACCGATTAATTACCTTTGGCAATTTTTGACTATTGATATTTCTCATAATACTTTACTACTTGCTCAAATACTTTTTCTACCGTATTTTTGGCATTAATTTTTATTATCCGCCCGAAACCATCCAATTTATGTAATTTCAAATAGGCTTTATTCACTTTTTCGTGAAACTTTTTTCCCTCAAGTTCTAATCTATTGACTTCATCATCGCTTTTGCGGTGTAAACCAATTTCTACTGGCACATCCAATAAAAATGTCAAATTTGGCGTCAATTCTTCCGTCGAAATATCATTTAATTTTTCAATCAATGCCACTCCTAAGTTTCGCACAATCCCTTGATAAACTACACTACTATCTCTTGATCTATCCATCAAAACTATCTCTCCCCGCTCTAATGCTGGCCGTACTAATTCATGATAAACTTGTGCTCTAGCCGCTTGATAAAGCAAAGCCTCAGTAATTTTATACATTTTTGTATTCTTTTTATCAAGTAAAATTCTCCTAATTTGTTCCGCAATATCCACTCCTCCCGGCTCACGCGCCACCACCACTTTTTCACCTTTTTTTTGCAAATATTCAGCCAATAACGCCACCTGCGTGGTTTTTCCTGCTCCTTCTCCCCCTTCGAAAGTTATTAATTTGCCTGTCATTTTTTTCTTTCTATTTTTACCAAAAATATTTATCATTTTCTTATATCACAAAATTAATATTTTTGTAGTAGCAAATTCTACCACTCTCTGGTCACTGAGTAACTACTTACATATCTCTACCACAAGAGGGACACACCCCCTTGCCATGATCCATTTCTCCCCTCCAGGGGTTAGGGGTGGGTTTCTACCACCCTCTGGTCACTGAGTGACTACTCACGCCTCTCCACCACAAGGGGATGTATCCCCTTGCCATCATCCACCTCTCCCCTCCCTGATAAGGGAGGGGTTAGGGGTGGGTTTCTAATAAGGGAGGGGCTTAAAACCTCACTCCCCCACCTCATTCATCCGATTATCACTGGCGAAGATAAAGTAATTAAAGCTGGTGCGGTGATTGCTTTGGTGAATGGGAAAGAAAAAAGATAAATTATGGTCAATGGTGGTCGCTTCCATTTGATCTAAATCAGTGATTTTAAGTTTCTGGGGACCAGAAAAGGTATGATTATCTTTGGAGGGCTTAAAATCACTAGTGGGGATAATAAAAGTAAAATGCGTCTCACTAAATGGTGAAGTCCGCAATGCTTGAGAATAGGATTTGTTAATCGTTGGCACAATGTATTCTAGCGCATAATTGTAGGTACCAATAGTTTTGGGAAAGAAACCTTTGATTTCTAGATATGATTGCGTCTCACTAATAGATAAAATATTCCAGTATAAATTATCAGTAGAAACATTTTTCTCCAAATGGGGCTTGGCAAAAACAGGTGGCGTATAGCTATAAATATCACTAAAGGTAGCGATGTTACCTGCAATGTCGCTACTACAGACAAATAATGGATTAGCGCCACCAGCAATCGTCAAGCGAATATTGTCTCCACTAGTGAGAGTA
>CAZMIQ010000073.1:0-4853 GCA_964566525.1 uncultured Pseudomonadales bacterium
GATGTTATTGTCGCTTGATCCGAGTAAAAATATGAGTAATGTTGGGGCAAATACAACGATGGTGGTTTCGCAAGCTGTGCTTAAAGCGGCTGCTTTGTCTTATGGTTGGCCTCCTTATTATTATTTATTCAAAAAATATGCTTTAACGCAAGTATTATCTATTCCAACTTGTATTTACGGCATGATTGATGGCGGTCGTCATGGAACAGATAATTTGGATTTTCAAGAGTTTCAAATTATACCAGCAAATAATTTAAGTTATGAGCGCTCAATTGAGATCGCGATGATGATTTTTAGAGCATTAGGAAGAATTTTAAAAGAAAAAGGTGCAATTAGGTCGGTGGGTCCCAATGGTGGCTATACGCCTAATTTATATAAAAATACTGACGCTTTTGATCTTTTAACGCAAGCGGCGAGAGAAGTGAGTTTAACTGTGGGGCGAGATGTTTTCTTTGGTGCAGATTTGGATGCAAATTCATTTTTTAAGAGTGGTAAATATTTAATTAAGGATAGAAACGAAGCATATAATATCAAACAATGGTTAGCTTATCTGCAAGATTTGAATAAGCTTTATGGAATTTATTCTTTTGAAGATCCGTTCTCAACTACTGATATTCCTTCTTGGAAAGAATTTAATATTGATTTTGGGCGTTCAGCGAGAATTATCTGTGATTCTTTGACTAAAACAAATGCTAAAAATACACAATTAGCAATAAAAGAAAGATTGGGCAATACATTATTGGTAAAAACTGGGCAAGTGCCTACTTTTACTGATTTGATTAATACAGTCAAATTAGCCAAAAACGCTAATTGGCAATTAATTGTTTCTAATCGTGAGGGTGAAACTAATGATGATTTAATTGCTGATTTGGGTGTGGGTTTAGGGAGTGAATTTGTGAAATTTGGTCCTCCAAATAGAGGTGAAAGAATAGTTAAATTTAATCGTTTATTACAAATTTCACAAGAACTAAAACAATTAGCTGGAAAATAATTATGAGTGAAGTTAAAACTACCCATATAGTACAGCCGATTATTACTGGCAAGGATTTTAATGAAGATTTTCCTAGACAACCATTTGCTGGTCCGAAGCCAAATGTATTATTAATTCTTGATGGTTGGGGTATTGGTCCTAATAATGCCGGAAATGCAATTTCATTGGCCAAAACTCCAAATATGGATTTATTTTGGTTGTCTTTTCCTCATACTCAGTTGTCTGCTTCTGGTGAAGCGGTCGGTTTGCCAAGAGGTGAAGATGGCAATAGTGAAACTGGACATGTTAATATTGGGGCGGGCAATATTGTTTATCAAGATTTGCCTCGGGTTAATATGTCTATTAGTGATGGTAGTTTTGAGAGAAATCAAGTTTTTTTAAATGCATTCGAACATGCGAAGAAAAATAATTCGGCTTTACATATTATGGGTTTAACTGGAAGTGGTGGTGTACATGCTAATTTGGAACATATGTTGAAGTTGATTGAGATGGCTGCAACTGCAAAAGTTCCTAGATTGTATTTGCATTTGTTTACTGATGGAAGAGATTCTCCACCTTATGAATCAGCGGAAGTGGTCCAAAAAGTATTAAATAAATGCCAGCAAACTGGTTTGGGTGAAGTGATATCGGTTATGGGTAGATTTTATGCGATGGATAGGGATTTGCGTTGGGATAGAATTGAGGCAGCATATAATTGTATGACTATGGGAGTAGGAGAAAAAGCCAATGACGTAATTGAAGCGATTAATTATCAGCATGATAAAGGTAATACGGATGAGTTTATTGAGCCAACCAATGTTTTAGATCGTCATGGTCAGGTGGTGACCATTAATGATAATGATAGTGTAATTTTTACTAACTACCGCATTGATCGGCCGAGAGAATTAACTAAAGCTTTCGTACTGACTAATTTTACTGGTCAACAAAAAGCAGCTTTTGATCCTTATTTGGAAAAGTATGAACAAAATAATATGCATCAAGGAGCAATTTCGACAACTTTTAAGAGACAGAAGTTTATTAATAATTTATTTTTTGTGACCATGACTAGATATGAGGATAATTTGCCAGTAGCTGAGGCTTTTCCACCTCAACCAGTAAAACAGCCTTTGTGTAAAGTTTTTGCAGATCACGGCTTGAAGCAATTAAGAGTAGCTGAAACAGAAAAGGAAAAATTTGTCACATACTATATGAACGGTCAGAAAGAGTTTATTTTTCCTGGTGAGGATAGAATTATTTTGCCTTCCAAAGGTGAAAAATCATATGATTTAGTGCCAGAAATGAGTGCAAGAGAAATTACTCAAGAAGTAGTCGATCGAATTATGAACAATGATTATGATGCGATGGTGATTAATATCGCGAATGGCGATATGGTGGGTCATACTGGCAATTTGGAAGCTGGAATTAAAGCGTGTGAAGTAGTAGATGAGTGTGTGGGGAGAATTGCGAAAGCAGTCTATCAAAAAGGTGGCAATTTGATTATTACGGCAGATCATGGCAATGTGGAAGAAATGATTGACATGAAATCAGGAAGCATAGATACCAAACATTCAATTTTCCCAGTGCCACTCATTGTTGTCTCACCTCGATTTTTTAACCAAAGTAGAACTTTACCAACTGGGGTTTTGGCTGATATTGCGCCAACGATGTTATCATTAATGGGTTTGCCTAGGGCACACAATATGACTGGCAGAGCTTTAATCTAGTGAATAAATAGACCGATAAGCTTGACAATAATGCATTAATATGATATATTAAGAGCATGATGAAAGAAAATTTATCTGAAAAAAAATTGGTCATTAGTGCGACTACTTCGCATCGTCGCAAAGCTGCCTTAAGTCAAATTCCAAATATAGATTTACATAGTCATCCTGGTCCTGAACGTGAGTTGGATCATGCTGATTTGTCATTGGTAGCTGAAGATAAAAATGAGTATTTAATGAATATGTTAAATCAAGCTCGTGAACATTTGGTCGAGGCTGAGTCTGAGAGCATTTCTGAAGAACATAAACATGAATTAATTAAAATAATTGCACCGGCTATACTGGCTATAGTGCAAAAAATTATTGAATATGACTCAAATTTTCAAGTAATTGGTGGTGATACTAGAACAGATATTCCAAATAAAAGAAAAAATAAAATTTATTTTGAAAGCAAAGGTAAACCAGTAAATGATGAGGAAGTCCAAAAACATTTTTGGCAAATGAATCATATTGGTGAATCTGTTTATCGAGTTTTTTCTGGTTCTCATATTAGAACATATAACTCTGAGTATAATATGCCAGTAGATGAGAGACATACACAAAAAATTATAGTAAGACTAAGACCTGAATTGCTTAAGTTTTTTTCAACTGATAAGGGTTTTTATCATTATAAACGGGCTTTTGAAGAATTTTATCAGTCCGAAACTTATCAAGCGCAAAATTTACCGAGTGCTAAAATGCAAGATTTATCAGGTGGTTTCTCTTTACCAGTATTTATGAAAGAAAAAGCAATTGAAGCTGTAAGCTTCGATGGTGCTAAAGAAGTACATATTAATGATATGTCGCAAGATTTTTTGAAAAAAATTATTTATTTGGTGGCAGTCGGCTATTCTCCAGCAATTTTAGATCGTATTTTTCCAGGTGCACATCAGTTGACAATTGATAATTGGCAATGGTTAAAAGAGGTAACAAAAGAAATTTTACCAGATGCTAAAAAATAAATCAGTTCTATTATCTAGCACACCTGAAGATGGCATTAGAGTATGTGTGATGCGAAGTATTCACGATGAGTATGAGTTTGATTTATGGTATCAGGCATTAGCTCCAAGTCGAAAATTAGTGGAAGACTATGTAATTAATAAAAAAATTAGTTGGAATCAATTTCAAAAGAATTATCTGCGTGAACAGAAAAGTAGAAAAGCTTATTTATTGCAATTGATTACATTGATCGAAAAAGCTCACAAAAATAATTTAGATGTGACTTTATTATGTGGAGAAGAGGATTTTCGAGGCTGTCATCGTGAAATTATTATGAGAGAGTTAATTAAGCTTAAACCTGAGATTAAGAAATTAATGGTAGATAAGTTGTAAAAATTTGTTTCGTTTTTGTTTATTTTAGAAGCAATGTTGTTGGTTGCGCCTATATAGGCGCAACTTTGCAATCCTAGTTATTAATCACTAATTTGACAAAATTGTCTGAAATTTGTTTTGACTTTTGTGCTATAATATCACTCTTGTTGTTTTTTAGGGTGTATAGCTCAGTTGGTTAGAGCGCTATCCTGATAAGATAGAGGTCCTTGGTTCGAGTCCACGTACACCCACATAGTCCTGCCCAGATGTTGGAATTGGTAGACAAGCACGGCTTAGAACCGTGTGTCGAAAGACGTGCAGGTTCGATTCCTGTTCTGGGCACAAGGATGACAAGAGCAAAACTTTGGAAGAAAACTCAGTTAGAAATAACTGAGTTTTTAGTTAGTATAAAAAATGGGGTTAAGGGTAATTTTGTGTGGGTGATTGACGGGACTTGAACCCGCGGCATCCAGGACCACAACCTGGCGCTCTACCAACTGAGCTACAACCACCATTTTTGTAAAGATATGATATTATAGCAGATTTTTTGAAAAAAAGTGATATAATATCCGATGTGCCTTGGTGGTGGAATGGTAGACACAGCAGACTTAAAATCTGCCGAGCGCAAGCTCATGGGAGTTCGAGTCTCCCCCGAGGCACCAAAAGTAAGACATAATTAAAGTTATGTCTTTTTTTAAATTTTTTAGGGTTGTACATGGTAAATATTGGGTTAAGTAAAATTTTGTGTTGGTTTTTCACCTTTGTTTTTGCTTTAAAATTATCCCAATAAGTTTTCTTCTAGCACCTATATT
>CAZMIQ010000074.1:0-4718 GCA_964566525.1 uncultured Pseudomonadales bacterium
AAAAGCATTATTAATCATCAATCATCTTCATACAACTTACATGCTAGCTTTATTAACTAATTCAACAAATTTTATTTGTATTTATGGTAGTAAGATCATGAGAACAAGTTTAAAAGAGAGGTTGTTTAACGATTAAGGCTTAAAATGAAAAATTTATCACAAAAATCATTGCCTAATAACTTAAAATCTTTTATCTAATTATAATTGCGGTGAAAATGCGTGAATATTTTGGTTGATAAGAGTATAAAAAGTATTTAAGTCATGGTCATACCATAAAAACTTAGCTGATTGAAGAATCTGATCTTGATATTGTTGTATATTGTTACCTTGATAGTCTAATTCAAATAAGGTTTGATGAGACGGCGAGAGTAAATAATAACCTTGAGACTGACTAGTTAAATAACTGGGCGCGGTGAAGATCAAATTTTTCGGTTGCCAATTAGTAAGCTCTCCTCGCAAATACCGACTAATTTGACCCGATGGATTAATAATAAAAATGTGGCCGTCGACCAATACTTGGTCTGGTGTTAAGCTAGTCTTTTCTTCATCTTTGAGCCAACTTTCTAAACCTAAATACTTATTTTCTTTGCTATATGAAACTTTTCGTAAAAGATTATCGCCAAAAAGATAAAAGTTATCTCCAAATTTAGCAATGTGTTTAACTGAGGTTTGAAAATCAAAAGTAGGTGATATTTGCTCCCATTGATTTTGATTAAAGTCATAATAGTAAACCGCTTGATCGTAAAGATATAGTTTGCCTTGACTCCAGGTAATAGCACTAGCTGAGGGACGAGGAACATCAAGGAGGGAAAAATTTTTTCTTTCTAAATTAAGAATGACTAACTTTGACTGCTGAGAATCAAAAATTGCTAATCTTTTTTTTGTTTGGTCATACTGGACGTGAGTCGGGTTTAAATTCAGACCAGTAAATTCTAAACGATAAAATTCTGGCCAATTAGAAGCCTCAGCCGTAGCTTCTAATGACTCTTGATGAGGTGGTAATTCATTTTGTTTGGGATTAGGGTTTGCTGTTGGTTGAAAATCAAAAATGAAAAAACTCAAAAAAAATAGAAATAGTGAGAGTAAAATAGCAAAGAAAATTTTTTTGCCCATACTGAGATTATATCATATATGTAAGATAAATCTTGTTTATTCCACCAAAGTGTAACGAACTCCTTTGGTGACGCCTTTTTTCTCAATGACGCCTTTTTTGATCAAATCTTTCATGTCGCGTAAAATGGTGTCAGTGGAAACATTAGGTAGTGCTTGCTGGGCTTCTTCAGAAGTAATTTGACCTTGATGATTAAGAATTTCGAGTAAAATTATTTGACGCTCAGATAAGGCGATTTGGCGTCCCAATTGTTCTTTGAGCTTGAGGTCTTTGGAAAGCTTAAGCACTTGTTGCTTGACTTTGTCGACTTCGATCGCTAAGCCATAACAAAAATATTCAAGCCAATAAGTCAGATCTTGACTGCCACTCTGTTGGACAGAGAGGAGAGCTTGATAATAGCGAGCAATGTCTAAATCAAAGTATTGCTCGAGGGAAAAGAACTTTTTAAAGTCATAACGAGCCAAATATAAAACTAAAGTCGCAAGGGCTCTAGCTGCTCTACCATTACCATCTACAAATGGGTGAATATTGACAATTTGGTAATGGGTTATGGCGGCACGAATAACTGGGTGAATGTTTTGAGTGTTAGGCTCATTAAGCCATTCGAAAAAATCACTAATCAAAAAAGGGATTTCGCTGCTATGAGGAGGGCGAAAAGCGACTTCGCTCCCATTGACAGCTTTAACAATGACCTGACGATCACGGTAAACGCCAATATCTGACTGATCGATTAGGCGATTGACAGTGAGAGAGTGAATTTTTTTTAAAGTCTTTTCTGAGAGAATTTTATCATTATTGATGGCTTGCTGCTGATCAATCCACCAGACGACATTACGATAATTAATCACCTCTTGAATATCTCTATCTCTAGCCATGATGCCGGCTTTTTGCGAAATTGTCTGCAAATTACTATCATCAATCATGACTATTTGCTTGGCTTGCTCGGAAGTCAAGTCATTGCCTTCAATTTTTGTCCCAAAGTGTACGGTTCGATGCAAAGCATCATCGCGAAATTTCATTTCCCAAGCTGGAACTAAGGGTGAATTTTCGATTAAAGCTCGGTCTGCCTCGATTCGAGAAATATACATCATAAGATTATTAGTGATGCTATAATTTGGTTGAAACATATGTTTAATTATATCATAATATTCACGCAATTAATGCATTAAATTATTTATCTTGTCCGTGAGTACGTAAGAGATTTAAAAAGACGTTTTGATCTAATTCTACTCGGCCAAATTGTTTCATTCTTTTTTTACCTTTGGCTTGTTTTTTTAATAATTTCTGACGACGAGTAACATCGCCACCATAAAGCTTGGCAGTCACATCTTTGCGAAATGCCTTAAGAGTCTCGCGAGCAATTATTTTGCCGCCAATACTGGCTTGGATGGGGATTTCAAACATTTGTCTGGGCACCAATTCTTTTAATCTCGCAACCATGACTCTGCCTTTGGCTTCAGCTTGTTGGCGCAAACAAATAAAGCTCAAGGCCTCGACTTCTTCGCCCGCCAATAAGATATTGACTTTCACGGCATCGACGGGCGCATAATCATTAATTTCGTATTCGAGTGAAGCAAAGCCTGAACTAAGTGATTTTAATTGGTCGTGAAAATCAGTAATTAGCTCTGCCAATGGCAAAGTAAAGCTAATTTTAAGATTGCCGGCAGTGAATTCACTACCTAATAATTCACCTCTTCGACCGCGGCAAAATTGAATGATACTACTACCATAAGCTTCGGGAGTAAAAATCTCTAAAGAAACAATCGGTTCTTCAATTTGTTCAATTTGACTTGACTCAGGTAAATCGGCGGGAGTGAAAACATGAATAATTTCACCAGATTTTAGAGTGAGACGATAATCAACAGTAGGAGAAGTCGCAATTAAATCGAGCTCGAATTCTTGATGTAAGCGCTCTAAAACTATTTCTGCATGCAAAATTCCCAAAAAACCAACCTTAATACCTGAACCTAAAGCATTAGAATGAGTATTAGCGTATGAAAGAGCCGCGTCATGATATGAAAGCTTAATGATGGCATCCTGTAAATCAGGAAAAAGATCGGCGTCGACGGGATAAACTTCCATAAACACTACTGGTTGGACTTTTTTGAACCCTGGTAATGGAACTAATGAAGAATCTTTGGGGTAGGTAGTAAAAGTGTCACCAATAGCTAATTGACGAATATCTTTGAGACCCGTGCAAATATAGCCCACTTCACCAGCCTGCAAACTAGCTAAGGGCTGCATTTGGGGATTAAAACAACCAATTTCCAAAGGGGTAAAAGCACGCTCATTAAAGAAAAAAACTAATTTGTCTTGAGCCTGAATTTTTCCCTCCATTAGACGCACATAAGCGATCGCACCTCGGTGTCGGTCAAAAGTAGCAGTGATAATACTACCACGAGCGGGCAAATTGATTAATTGTGTGGCAGTGTGATTGGTGGGTAGAGGTGAAGGTAGTCTTTGAATAACAGCTTGGAGAATTTTTTCAATTCCTTCACCAGTTTTCGCAGAGACAGCAATAATTTCTTCGGGGGAGAAATTGAAAGCCTCCATTAATTCCAAGGTAGTTTTTTCGACATCTGCCACAGGTAAATCAATTTTATTAATCACTGGGATTATCACTAAGCCTTGATTGATGGCTTTATAATAATTTGATAAAGTTTGCGCTTGCACTCCTTGAGTAGCATCAACAATTAGAACCGCGCCTTCGCAAGCGGCAAGAGAGCGCGAAACTTCATAACCAAAATCAACATGACCTGGGGTATCAATTAAATTAAGTTGGTAACCTTGATAGTTGAGTCTAACTGGGGCTAGTTTAATAGTAATCCCTCTTTCTTTTTCAATCGGATTACTATCCATAACACGCTCACCGTGATGTCGATTAAAACCACCGGCAAGCTCTAAAATCCGATCAGTAAGAGTGGTTTTGCCATGATCTATATGAGCAATAATAGAAAAATTACGAATGTTTTTCATTAAATAATTTGCCCCTAAATGGCATTAATAAATAGCTGATGAAAAAAGTATTAGGAAGCAATAAATTTGCTAACTTGAGACTTTAATCTTGCAGCTTTATTTTTATGAATAAGATTTTTTTTCACTGCCTTGTCAATAGCGCTAAAAGCAGCAGGAATATCAGCGTTTTGCTGACTTTTTTTCACCTTGTCAAAAGTAGTTTTAACCTTAGATTTGACTATGCGATTAATTTTTCTTTTGCGTTCGCTGACTCTTAAAGCTTTTTTGGCATTTTTTAGAATTGGCATAAGAGAGGTATTATAGCATAAAAAAGAAAAAAAACAAGCTGGTGATTACAATTAAATTATGAAATTAATCTTTGACTGACAGCTAGCTTCACTCCCCCACCTCATTCAAGCGATTGTCACTGGCAAAAATAAAGTAGTTAAAACTTGTGCGATGATTGGTTTGGTGAATGGGAAAGAAAAAAGAAAGATTGTGATCAATGGTGGTGGCTTCCATTTGATCTAAATCGGTGATTTTTAACTTCTGGGGACCGGAGAAAGTGTGATTATCTTTGGAGGCTTGAAAATCAGCGGTGGGGATAAGGAAAGTAAAATGGGTTTCGGTGAAGGGAGAAGTGCGGAGGGCT
>CAZMIQ010000075.1:0-3566 GCA_964566525.1 uncultured Pseudomonadales bacterium
CAGCTCAATTTTATGAGGGCATGAAAGCAATAATGTGGGGGACGATTGGAATATTAATTATTGCTTCTGCCTACATGATCGTGAGTTGGGTGGGAATGCAATTATTTGGTAGTCCAGAGTCATTGCTTGAACCAATAAAGCAATTGCCAGAGTAATACACAGGAGAAAAAGAATATGATGTTAATTAAAAATGCACAAGCGGAAGGAACAAGTCTGTTGGGTAAAAATATTGGGGAAGGAACAAACATACTGATAAAAGATGGTAGTATTTGTCCTGGGGGAGTGTGTGATTGGGCGGCATTAGTGAGTTGGGTGACGACAGTGTTGTTTTTTGTTGCGGCGGTGGCGTGTTTTATGTTTTTAATTGCGGGCGGAATTGGATTTATTACTTCTGGTGGAGACAAAGGCAAATTAGAGAGTTCGAGAAACAAAATAATGTTTTCAATAATTGGAATGATAGTGGTGGCAGCCTCTTATGCAATTTGGAGATTGGTTCTAACCATAATTGGAGTAGACGGATCAATTAATACGGGTTTGTAATTATGAAAAACAAAATAAAAAAAATAGTTGTTTTTGTAATCGCTTTGCAGATTTTTAGTTTTTTATTCTTACTGTCGGGCATAATGCCTAATGCAAAAGTAGTGCGGGCTCAAACATCTGATCCATTTGGTGAGGTGAAAATAACTCCTGGAGCTGACCAATGGGGTGAGACAGCCATTGTTGACTTTGTTAATGCAACGATAAAATTCGTAATTGCGGTGGCAGGAGCTTGGCTATTATTTAAAATAATTGTAGGTGGAATTAAGATAATTAATAATACTAAAGATCCAGCAGCTTTTTATGAAGAAATACAAAAGATTGGTTGGACTATTTTTGGGCTGTTTTTAGTAGCTAGCACTTATATTATTGTGAGTTGGGTAAGCAAGAGGATTTATGATGATGACACATATATTACTAATCCTATGAAACATTTTAGTACTGACGAGAGCGGAGGTTAATTAAAATGAATTTAGCTAGATGGATTTTGCAGATAGTTTTAATAGCCACAGTAGTTTTTTTTGGCTATCATTATTTTATGAGAGAAGAATTAAGATCATGCGTAAGTGTGCCGTTGGCGAGTCTAAATGGAAAGACAAAAGAATTAGATTTTGACCAAAATAAAGTCAATCAGTTTGTCGCAAGTCTGAATGAAAATTTTCAGCAATTAGCTACTCAGGGCAATAAAGTCTTAGGAGCATTTCAATTAGCTGAAGCGACGAAAGAAACAGAACTAGCCAATCAAATTTTTGATAAAGGTCAATACCTATATTGTAAGAGTGTGGTGGAAAAAGTGGAAAAAGGTGAAAAGTGAATCGCCATATCAACTTAAAGCAATCTAGATAGCGAGTGGAGAATTTGAAATATTGATTACAACAAACTAAGTAGCTTTAATTAAAAATAAATAGTTCCTAAAGATGAAAACTTATAAAGTGATGGTTAAACCAAATAAAAAACAAAATAAGGTTTATTGGGAAAAAGTTTCCTTGCCTGAAAAGGAGAAATATCTAGTAGTGGAAACGACTGAGCTTCCTATAGAAGGAAAAGCTAATAAAATGGTGATAAAGCTAGTAGCTGGTTTTTTTAAGCTACCTAAAAGCTCAATAATGATAAAAATGGGTATTAAGTCGAAATTTAAAACCGTAGTAATTGGATAGATATTGATTTAAAAAATAGCTTGAGTGTAAACAATTAGAATTGAGACTATATCTCCTATGAAAAATTTCTCGAACTTATGCAAGAAATACCCTATCGATTCGATAAAGCTGCTACTATTGATGAGCTAAATTTTTTACTGGAAAAAGTATACTCGAACCTAGTAATAGATGATCAAAAAATATTGACCTATACGCTACAAAGTCCATTCAAAGAATTCGTGGAAAAGGGGTTTGTCCTAAAGAGTGCGCGAATCAACACCTCACTCGAACCTGAAGAAATAATTTGTTTATTTAATTCAAATTTGATCAACTTCAATTTGAAAATTGAAGATTATTTAAATAACAAATACACTTTTAAACCAGACGAAAAACAGAGTATTGATTTATTCGCTTAATGTAATATAATGCTAAATATATGAGTAGAAATAAAGATGCTTTCACTGATTTAGTAGAAGATTTAGAAAGTAATGAAAGCAGTGACAATTCGTCAGAACAAAACAATAGTGATGATCAAACTAGTCAAGATCAGGTCAGGGATGAGAATGGAAGAGTGATTAATTTGAATATAAATAAATGATAATTAATATACTCTTTGAAAGATGAACTATGATACATATCAAAAAGTCATCAAAGCTAAAAATGATTAAAAAGGTTTTTAATAGAAAAAAGGTTGTTTGGTATTGCGGAGGAGCCCTTATTTTGTTTTTGGTTTTGTTTGTTATTAAAAGCAGCTTAGAACAAAAAACTACACTTGCAGAGGCAGAGAAAGCACGAGAAGAAAGAGAGAGATTAGCAATAATAGAGGAGAAAAGACAAGAAAAGAAAGAGAGGTTGGCAGCTATTTCAAAGCGAATTAAAGAAATAGAAGGTGCGGAGAAAACCCTTATAAACATGCTGGCAAAACAAAAGGTAATAGCAGAAAAGAAAAATCGTGAAGAAGAAGAGAGATTGGCAATATTAGAAGGAAAAAGACAAGAAGTAAAAGAGGAGTTGGCGGTGATTTCAAAGATAATTGAGAAAATGGAGGATGAGGAAAAAACAATCATAAGCAAGCTGGAAGAGCAGAAAGCAATAGCAGAAAAACTAAGAAAAGAGAGCTCAGAAAGAATGGAACAAAACCTAGGTGGCGCAGGACTTAATGGTTCTTTCATTGATGCTATGTCTGGAATGCAAAAAACATCTTTGGCAACAAGTCCTTTAATGCAAGTACTATATGATACTAAAGGAGAACTTGCAAAAATGCGTACTTCGCAATACGATTTGAAACAAAGAGAAAAAGAGTTAGATGAGAAACATTCATTTGAAGAATTGCAAAAAGAAGAGTCGAAGAAAGACGTAGCAAGCAAAGGCTTGTGGACTATGTTTACTGATGAAGACTTTTATGACTTACGCCTAGCCTTTTTTGAGAGCTGTAGTTCAAATGATTTACTTTGTAGTTGCATTTGGAATTTTGCAATAAATACTTTCACTGTTGAGGAATATATAAAAGGAGCTGATGATTTAAATATTGGAAAACAAAACTCTAAATTAATCTCCAATGCTTGCTTAGATTTTGATAGGTAAAAATAGCAACGAAACAACTAAGAAACAAACAAAGTAAACTCTGTGTATGCGACTCAAACCTGAAGAAATAATTAGCTTATTTAATTCAAATTTAACCAACTTCAATTTAATAATCGAAGATTATTTAAATAGCAAATACTCCTTCAAACCAGACGAAAAACAGAGTATTGATTTATTCGCTTAATGTATTATAATGCTAAATATATGAGTAGAAATAAAGATGCTTTCACTGACTTAATAGAAGATTTGGGAAATAATGAAAGCAGTGACAATTCGTCAGAACAAAACAATAGTGATGATCAAACTAGT
>CAZMIQ010000075.1:3666-4695 GCA_964566525.1 uncultured Pseudomonadales bacterium
GATTAATTTGAATATAAATAAATGATAATTAATATACTCTTTGAAAGATGAACTAAGTGGCGGAAATAAAATAGTATTTGGTAGGCAGAAAGGCAAAATGGACAATCAAAAGAAACAAACGCAGGGAAAATTGAAAAAATGGATTTTTGTCGTTGTGGTCATTCTCGCTGCTGCGTTTGGTGGATACATTTTTATGAGTGGCAATAACCCCGTCAGTAATAGCATGAAAATACCTTTCCCATACGTTAATAGTGTTGCAAATAACACTTCGTTCGCCTGCGAATCATTGCTATCATCTAACTTAATAGGTAGTCCCGAAGAATATCTCACCAATGGTATAGAAGGTTCTGTTAACAAAGGAACAGACAAAGTTGCTATGAGTATCAAAGACGAAGAAACTCTTGTCTTACAAACTAGTGCTAGTGTCTCCGCAGGTTTTACCGAGGGAGATGATTTTATAATCGTTCAAAATGACAAAAACAAGCTTATGGCTGTTTGGTTTAACGAAAAGGCTATCAGCACAGTTGTTCTAAATAAGGATAATGGTCTTGCTGTTTTGTTAAAAGGAAATTCAAGTTTTTTTACCTATGAGGCACCTTACGGTAGCATGATTTATATGGTCTGCAGATAAAATTTTTGTTGTATCACCTAACAAGGGATACGCTGTTCGAGGCTTGGCTTACCCACCCATATTTTACTTCGTTTACTACGCAAGACAGGTATTTTTCTTCATTTTACACCTACTCCATAAAACTTTTTCCTCTTTTTCCCTCCTTATAGCCTACCCACACCTATTTTGAATAAAAAGCCGTTTTTTTTAAAATCTTCAGGCAAAGATAAGATAAATTTTGGCTATTTTGCTGTCGGTTCTTCCAGTGCAGAGCATCAATTAATCAGTGATACCGTTTTAAGAAATAATTCCTTCAATTTTAGTATAATGGATATATAAGATTTATTTTGTTTTACTTAATAGTGTGTCAGGTACCTGCTATAATATACACACTTAAAAGAAAGGAAATATATTATGTC
>CAZMIQ010000076.1:0-4574 GCA_964566525.1 uncultured Pseudomonadales bacterium
CAGTTTCCCAATTAACCACCAAAAATCCATTTATTTCTACCATTTCACTCACTTTCCTCACCAAACCATTTACCCCAGCTGCATTCACTAAAACCACTGGACAATTAACCATTTTCTCTTTATTTGATCCAACATAAGCACCCCCTATGGTTTCATCACTCATCGCCTCCATTTTTATAACCCTAAAATTATCGCTCGTTTTTACTTCGAAAAAAAATTTAACATAATCCATATTAAAAACTCCCTCTTCCACTAAATTGTTTTTAATCAAACTGAAAAAAAGCTCTTGCAAATCTTCACTTTTTTCCACTTCATTCATTGCTGGTAAAAAATATACTTCATCCACAATCTTTTTTAAAGCAAAATTATATGCTCCTTTAATTTGATCTAAATTATTTGTTTCAAATTTTAATAATGGTGCCAAACTACCCAAAGGATAATATCCATATCCTCCAGAAACAGGTACTTGCAAATCACCACTCATTTCTGTCACTATTATATTTTTATTTTGTGGCGCAAACTTTACCAAATATACTACTGCAGCCCTTTCATTAATATTTGATTGTACTAATAATAAACTTTTTTCTTGACTTAAACCAATTATTTGCGGTAAAAAAATATTAATAGCTATTAACCAAGCTAAATAACATAAAAACAAAGCCAAGCATATATTAAAACCCAATCTTAATAGTTTCTTCATCCCTTGCCAAAACGGTGTCCAATTAGTTTGTTGCTGATTATTAGAAGCTTTTTTTGATTTTTTATCATCACCAACAACAGATTTTGTTCTATTCTTCTTAATTGGAGTTTGCTTAATTTTTAAATTTTTTTGTTTAAATTTTTGATTATGTTTTTTGTTCTTGATAGCAGTATAGTGATACATAATGGCAAAGTATACACCAAAATTAAAATAAAATCTAGTATAATATTCACTTATGCTTACCTTAAAAGACTTTGACTATCAACTCCCACCATCGCTCATTGCCCATCAACCATTGCGCCATCGGGATCATAGCCGCTTGCTTTTTTTTAATCGACTAACTCAAACTTGGTCGCATCATCATTTTTATGATCTCCCCCAACTTTTACAAGCAACACAAAAAAAATATGTTTTCGTCCGTAATAATAGTCAAGTTATCCCAGCTAGACTCCATGGTTATAAAAAAACTCTTGGAAAAGTCGAAGTTTTTTTAATTAAACAAATTAAAAATCAAGATCATTATCAAATTTGGGAATGCCTTACTAAACCAGGTTTAAAAAACAATCAAGTTATCAATTTTCCTCAATTTCAAATTCAAGCTCAATGCCTCAATTATCAAGGAGAGTACACTCGCCAATTAAAATTTAACTGCTCATTAGAAAAATTTCATCAAATGCTAAACACTATTGGACAAACTCCAATTCCACCCTACATTAAATCAACCCTCAACGAAGAAACTCTTAGACAGGTCTACCAAACCACCTACGCTAGTCAACCAGGTTCAGTAGCTGCTCCTACCGCCGGTCTTCATTTTACCGCAGATTTAACGCAAAAACTAACAAATTTAGGTTATGACTTTATTGATCTCACTTTACACGTCAGCCTTGGTACTTTTTTAGGAGTTAAATGCAATAATATTGAAAAGCACCAAATGCATTCAGAAAAATACGAAATTAACTCACTTGCTGCCGAAAAAATTCAATCTGCAATAAAAATGCAAAAAAAAATTATTGCCATCGGCACTACCTCCACTAGAGTCCTTGAAACTATCGCTCACCATCAAAAAGAAAATTTTCAAGCCCATGCTGGAGAAACTTCAATTTACCTCTATCCACCCAAAAAATTTAAACTCACCTCAGGTTTAATCACCAACTTTCACCTTCCTCAATCCACTCTTTTAATGCTCGTTGCTGCTTTCACTCATCACCCCAATGCTTCACCAATTTTCCAAACTTGGTCTCAATCATCTATTGGCGCTGCTTATCAAGCTGCCATTAGTCAGCAATATCGTTTCTTTAGCTTTGGCGATGCCATGCTTATTCTTTAAAAAAAAAGGCGATTCTATAAGCGCCTTTTTTCAAACATCCTATTTTATTATTTTATTCACCAATCATCATTCTCATAAAACGACCCAAAACAATTTTTTCACCAATTTTCCCACTTAATAATTTCATTGCTTCTTCCACTGTCACCTCATTATTTTTAATCATCTCTTGTTTTAATAACTCAGCTTCATTTTCAGGCGCCATGGCTGCCACTTGCATCGCTATTTCACAAGCCAACTGCTTAAATTCGTCATTTCTCGCCACAAAATCAGTTTCGCATTGCAACTCGACTAAAGCTCCGATTGAACCATTGCTGTGCACATAACTTCCCACATAACCTTGATTAGTTAATCTATCAGCTTTTTTTTCTGCTTTTGCTAAACCTCTCTCTTTAACTAATTTAATCGCTTCATCCATAACACCTTTAGCCTCTTCCAATGCTTTTTTGCAATCCATCATTCCTGCTCCAGTAATTTCACGCAATTTTTTCACTTCACTTGCTTTAATCATTTTTACTCTCCTTTTCATTTTTAGCTATTACCTTTTTCTCCACTTTTTTCTTTGGTTTACTTTCCTTTTTTAACCCTGGCTTTTCATTCTCCACTGCCACTACTTCTTTTTCTTCCTTTTCTTTTTTAATTTCCACTTCAACTTTTTTGCCAGATGAAAAAATAGCTTCTACTATCATTTTAATACTAGAGATTGCATCATCATTAGCTGGAATTGGAATATTTACTTCGCTTGGATCAGTATTACTATCCACCAAAGCAATCAATTCCACGCCTTCTTTTATTGCTTCATTCATCGCATTTTTTTCTTTCATCCCATCAATAACCAATAAAGCATCGGGCTTGCTTTTTAAGTCTTTTAAACCACCAAATAATCTCTTGAGACGACCCAATTCCTTTTCCATTAATAATCGCTCATATTTAGTATTGTCTTTAAATTTACCACTGACCAAACCATTCTCAATTTCATTCATTCTCTTAATTGATTTTTTTACTTGTTCCCAATTAGTAATCAAACCACCAGGCCAACGATTGATTATATACATCACACCTGTTTTTTGTGCTATACTTTGGACTATTTCCACTGCTTGTTTTTTAGTTGCCACTACAATTAAGCTCTTGCCTTCACTCTTTAAATCTTGCACTCTTTTTTGTGCTTTTTCCAATTGGACTAAAGTTTTTTCTAAATCAAAAATATGGATTCCATCTTGAATACCATAAATCCAAGGTTTTACCTTAGGGTGCCATTTTTGTGCTTGATGTCCCAAATGACAACCTGCATCAAATAAATCTTGCAAAGAAACATTCATTTTGTCCTTTTCTTCCTATCTCTGATAGGATGGCGATTAAAACTCAATCAGGACTAAAATTTTAATACGCCTACTCTATAATATCACTTATTATAACACACTTGCGCAAAAATTTTATCTCATTCTCCCAAATCATAATTAATCTATCCCATGGATCTTTAATAAATAAGATAGGCATTTTACTTATATACTCCTCTAGCGTCGGCATTTCAAGCTTCTCCCACCCTCGCCTAACATTTTCTGCTTTAAAACGATCATAAGCTTTCATTAACAAAAACTGCTCAAAGTTTTCACTCATTAATTTTTCTTCACCCAAATCGCTATATCTAAATTTTAACTCATAAACCAAACTATTCAAAGGATGATTGTTTTCTTTCAAAGCATAAATCGGTGCTTGAGGCACAAACACTTTACCCACCTCTTCCAACTCACTCATTTCAACATTTCTAATTACTTTACCGTCTATCCTTGGCTCGCAAACTGAAGTCAAACCACTATTATAAGTCACAAAAAGTGGACTTTTCAATCCAAATTCAAAATAACTTGTCTTAAACAAATACCCTGGATACCCCATTTCAATCTGCGGTATACTCGGCGCACCCATAAAATTAACAATATATTCACCCTCCATCATTCTTTTTTTATAATTAGCGAAACTGCTAGTGGCCGTATACTTAATCAATTCTTGCTGATAAAAATCCAAGCTTAATATATCTCTATTTAAACTCGTTCTCACATAATTTTCCCACTGATCCTTAAAAATCAATTCATAAACCATTGACACTCCCGTTTTATCAGTTACCACTATTTTTGTACCTGCTTGCACATATTGATCTACAACCGAATCAAGTTCTACTGGCGCATTATCAACCACTTGCGAAAAAAGCTCATTAGTATTATATGTTTTACTATAAAAGGTTAAGTCCTTATAATTTTGAGCCCCTAGCATCGGCATTTTTACATACTCATCAACTGCCATCACTAAACCCAATTTAGGATAACCATGTTTCGCTCCGTCATATGGACCTACATCAGTCAATACTTCACGTCTATACAACATCATCGTTGCATTCAAATCCAATGTATGTGGAAAATCATTTTGCAATTCATCTTTAATTTTTACTATATCAGTCACAAAATATTGATATAAATAATAATCTTGCAAATTTTGCAACCACAATCTCGGATTCGGCTTCCCACTATTTAGCAATACTTGACCATCCGTCAATTT
>CAZMIQ010000077.1:0-4499 GCA_964566525.1 uncultured Pseudomonadales bacterium
TGGTAAATTTGTCGATTTAGCCAAATGGAATGCTTTAGGTAATACTACTATGCAAGGTTGGGATGATTGTGCTTCTTTAGTTGCTCCCATTGGGACAAACTTCACCCAAGGACCAATTCTAACTGATCTTAGAGATAATAAACAATATGAAATCAGAAAATTCTCCGATGGTAAATGTTGGATGGTGGACAACTTAATGTATGGGGGTGATGTTGATGCTTGTGCTGGTAAAACTACCTTTGATGGTAATGGTTCTGCCACTCCTTCCAATCAATTTGGGGCTGGCACTTTTGGTGATTGTCGCGATCCTCGGGTTGGCGGCTCTGCTCCTTGTACAGCAGGCTCGACTACCTGCGGTTACTACTACAACTGGCAAGCCGCCATGCAACATGAAACAGCCTATTATAATACCACTTACATTGGTCCGACCACTAATGTCCAAGGACTTTGTCCCGAGGGGTGGAGACTTCCCAGTAGCAACACTAGCGGCGACTTTGGCGCTCTCCATTCACTCGTTGGTTCACCAGCGACAGGTTTTTGGCAAAGTCCAGGAAATTGGAAGGGAGTTTATGGCGGCTATTGCGTTGGCAGCGGCGCCATTGATCGTCAAGGCACATATGGCTATTGGTGGAGCACAACTTTAAGCACCGTCACTCGCTCATATTTAATGTATTTTATTAATAATAATGCCGTTATGACTTATACTTGGTATAAGAATGGTGGTTTTTCCATCCGCTGCCTCAAAAACTAGTCCCTCTCCCCCACTATCCCAATTTTCAACTTCTTGGCTTTCTTTATAATCGCTTTTTCTATTTTTTCTCCATCTCCATACAAGTAAAGCACTTGCTTTGTTTTAGTTGACCGGTAAATTAATTTCACTCCCCCACTCAACTGTTTAATTTTAACTAAATGTCTAGCTGTCGGTAAGCCAGGTGTAATTAAACCACAGGCGAAGTCGGCTTCAACCTCTTTTAATATTTGCTTTAAAAGTTTGTCTAAACCTTCGATCACGGTAGTATGTTTTCCTCTTTTTTTACTCATATAAAAACGGTTTTATCAATAAAATTTACCATCAATGTGCGGCACTCAAATATTGTAAATTTAATAATTAATAATATTTGCATTATAGCATTAATAAGTTACTAGTAAAACAAAGTTTTCCGCAACATCGTGAACATCTTACAGCAACAAGGGGGGGGTGGTGAGGTTGAATTGGTGGTTTGTAGAGACAAGGCGATGCCTTGTCCCGTCTTATGTTGTCCATCTTACCCCACCCTAAGAAGGGAGACTGAGGACGGACTTGTGGTAAGATGAGATAGCTTGCGTTTAAACCCCTCAAAATCATCCTTTAAGCAATTTGTGGTAAATTATATATGAAATAGATTAAAAAACGCTTAAAATAAGCATTTAAATCAAATTTTAATATTATTTAAAGTAGGACTCGTTCGGATCAAGTTCCCTCCCCCACTCTAGCCATTGTTGATACTGAGCTTGATCGCCAAGATAATAATATGCTAATGCTACATTGATTATTTCTTTTTGCGACAATTGTTGTTTTTCGCCCAACTCAAGCGCTTCTGCTTGCTTAACGGTGTTTTCTATCTCTTCTTTGTCAATTTTAATTAAGGCCTCTGTCGAAGCAAGCTTGATTTCTTTGGGTGGCAGTAATAATTCTTCAATGATTTCAGGTTTAAATATTGTAGGTAAAAAAGCCACTTGCTCTCTTAAAGGTATATCCCCATGGGGAGTTAGTTGCTTGATTGCCACAATCAAGCCAATCATAAAAACTAACATTATCGTTAGTGACCAATTGATGAGTGCTAATAAAGGCGCTTTAACAAATTTTGGCCAGCTCTTTTTGCTAATTTTTATTGATAAATCAACAAAAAATCGCCTAATGAGTTTGGAAATAAATATTCCCAAATCTAAAACAAGTAAAAATGCGACCATTAAGTAAAAAAAGACCATTAATGGCAAATAAATCCAATTCTCTAGCTTGAAATTAGCGAGCTTAAACCATTGGCCACGCAGCCACTGCCAAAATTTTTTCATTTTCATTTGTCTCTATTTTGCTAATTTCTTGCCATATTTGCTCAGTTACAAAAGGCATAAATGGATGCCATAGTTTTAAGAAAATCTTCAATCCTTCAATTAAAAGAGTGGGGGAGAGCAATCCCTTTTTACAGTCTTCAATCGCTTGGTCGCAGTAAAAATGCCAAAATTTATCATAGAGCAAATCAGCCGCCAAACCAATTTTATAAGTCTCCAAAGCTTGAGTTGTCTCAGCCACAATTTGCTTCATATTGTTTTTAAACTCGATGTCTTTTTCTGCCGTCTTTTTATTGGTGTTATTTTCATATAAACTCAGTCCGAAGCGTGCTGCATTCCACAATTTATTAGTCAGGTTTCTAGCCGCCTTAAAGTCGCCCTCACCAATTGACTTGTCTAGGCCTGCGCTCGAACGCACGACTAAAGCAAATCTTAGAGCGTCGGCTCCGAATTTTTCTACCACTTCCAAGGGATTGATTACATTACCTTTTGATTTGCTCATTTTTTGACCTTTTTGATCACGCACTAAGCCATGTAAATAAATATGTTGGAAGGGTAGGGTGCTAGTACGGAAATAACCGATCATTAGCATTCTCATCACCCAAAAAGGTAAGATGTCATAGCCGGTTTCCATGACGGTAGTGGGGTAAAATCTTTCAAAGTCGCCTTTTTTTGTATTCATTAGGGTAGCAAAAGGCCACTGACTAGAAGAAAACCAAGTGTCAAAAGTATCGGTTTCTTGAATATGGTCATTAAGGTCCTTACTTTTTTCATCCATAATTACCTCAAACTTCGTTTGTATTGGCGCATCCAAGCTTTGTAATCCCATCTTTATTTCTGCTAGGGGATAGTCATTCATAATTTTTCCTAATTGACCGTCAATTAACCATTTATCGCCAATTTCTCTTATTTGATATTCATCAGTGGTTTTTTTTGGCGCCTTTTCACTTAAAAAACTCACTTTTATTTCTGGGTTGTCTATCGCTTTATACCACACTGGTATTCTAATTCCCCAGACAATTTGGCGAGAAATATTCCAATCGCGCAAATTAACCAACCAGTTGCGCAAGATTTTGTCATAACCAGTGCCATAAATTTTGAACTCACCAGCGTCTAGTTTTTCAATTATGGGTTTGACTAGGGGAGAGACCTTAATAAAAAATTGTGCCATCGGCAAAGGCTCCAAGGTTGTTCCGCAGCGATAACAACTAGATATTTGAGTTTGGTAATCGTAGTCAATTTTTTCCATCAAGCCCATTCTTTCCATTTCTTGAGCTATTTGTTCTCTCGCAATATGACTTTTTAAGCCTGCAAATCTGCCTGCTGCTTCAGTCATCCGCCCATCGAAACCGATTACTTGCTTGAGTCCAGGAATCTCGTCTTTATGTCTTTGCCACACCTCATAGTCATTGTGGTCGTGAGCTGGCGTAATTTTTACCACCCCCGTTCCAAATTCAGGATCAACGTATTCATCAGCAATGACTTTGACCTTAAATTTTCCATTTACTCCTTCTAGCTCAATTATTTGACCAATGTATTTTTGATAACGTTTGTCATCTGGGTGAACTGCTACTGCTGTGTCACCGAATTTCGTTTCTGGTCTAGTCGTAGCCAGCACAAACGGACCATACTTAATGTAATAAAGTGGTGTTTTTTTTGTTTGGTGTTTAACCTCAAGGTCTGAAAAAGCCGTGCCACATTTAGGACAATAATTAACCAGGCGTAGATCTCGATAAATTAAGCCTTCTTTCCATAATTTAGCAAAAGTTTCTTTTACCGTTTCTACGACATCTTGATCCAAAGTAAATTTAAACCTAGACCAATCAAGGGAAAAACCAAGTTTTTGCAATTGATTTCTAGCCACGCCTGCATTATTTTGCACATAATCCCAAATCATTTTGTAGAGAGTCTCTCGATCAAATTGAAAGCGTGACTGCTTGTTTTTTTGTAATTTTTTTTCAAAGACAAATTGAGTTTCAATGCCAGCGTGATCAGCGCCAGGCAACCACAGAGCGTCATCTCCCTTCATTCGATGATAACGAATTAATATGTCTTCCACTGTATACATGGCATGACCCACGTGTAGCGGATCATTAGCATTCGGAGGGGGTAAAATTATTACAAAAGGTTCTTTTTCCGGCTTTTTATCACATGGAGTGAAGGCTTTTACCTTTTCCCACAAATCGCCGATTTTACCCTCATATAATTGATGTTGATATTTTGAGTCCATGTCGGATATTCTACCACAAAATTACTATTGATTGCGAATATGTTCAATTTATACGACTTGCTATTGCTGTGATTAAATGTTTTGCGTGCCAATTGCGGAGCAGATAGTAGGTCGCCCCTTTGTCATCTTTAAGGCATAGTGTTCGAAGAAGTGGGGGGGGGTTAAGTAAATAAAAAAATAATAACTTGTTTTCAAGTTGGGGGGGGAGCGGTATAAATCA
>CAZMIQ010000078.1:0-4452 GCA_964566525.1 uncultured Pseudomonadales bacterium
CAATGACCTCAAATTACTTACTGATTGGCGCCGTCTCCAAACTAGTGACCATTATTATTATATGTGTACCAAATATTTTGCCGACGGTGATGTCCATGCCTATTTTAGTGCTTATGATAGCCCTTTAGAAGCTTATCGACGTTTTTGTATTATTTTAGCCGATCTCACAGAAAGGTGCCGATGACTCAATATTTAGTTGCTATTGATGGCGGTGGCACCAAAACTGACTATTTACTTAGTGATTTAAATGGCCAAGTCATCAAACAACTTTCTCATAGCCCTACCAGTTTGACTACTAATGGCATCGGCATTGCAGCCTTTAATTTACGAGAAGGCATGCGTTTGCTTTTTGAAGGCATTCCCACTGGAAAAATTGCTGTTTTAGTCATTGCCGTCGCTGGTCTAGATACCAGAGAAGAAAATAATCAAGCACACACCATTTTTAGTGAAGTCCTCAATACTTTTCCTTTTGATCAACTCAAGCTCATTAATGATTCAATGGCGGCGCTCGCTAATGGTAGCCAAGCCGAACAAGCTATTATTCTCATTGGTGGCACTGGCGCCAATTGTCTAGGTTACAATCAGTCTCAAATTATAAAAGTCAGTGGTCTTGACTATGTACTCACTGATGAAGGTAGTGGCTATGATGCCGGCCGTTTGGCTTTACGGGCTGCCGTCCGTAGTTTCGATGGCCGTGGCCCCAAAAGTCTTTTAGAAGGTTTAGTTTTCGACCATTTTCAGGTCAAAAAAGCCTCTCAGTTGAAAGCCAAAGTTTACAACCCAGCTCTTACCAAGGCAGAAACAGCTTCACTCGCTCAAGAATGTCATCAAGCCATGAAAGCTGGCGACTCTGTAGCGACTGCCATTATTAATTATTGTCTAGACGAATTATTGCTCAATGTCCAAACCGTCGCCCAGCAATTAGCTTTAACCGATCAGGCTTTTGATTTAGTGATTGCTGGTTCTTTTATCACTAATTTAAGTGATTTATTCCACCAGAGGCTTTCACTCAAGCTGCCTCACGCCCGCTTAATCGCTCCCAAGCAATTACCAGTTTTTGGTGCCCTGAAAATTGCCCAGCAAATTCATGCTGGACAAGACTGTCGGCAATACGATTTGCCTAATTTTTGTTAATATAAAAGAAAAGCCGTCATCCTTACAGATGACGGCGCGCGATATTAGCTTATCTCGTCTCGACCCAGACCCCTCCCCAAGGAGTCCTCACAAAGACCCGCACTGTCGTGTGGGACCGATGAGGGTGAGGATAGGGGTAAGGATACGGCGTATACACCGGCGGATGAGGCACATAGATTGGCGGATGCGGATAACGCGGGTAAGGCCGATCATGCGGGGGATAATAACCCCGATGAATCATCTCTTTTTCCCACATTTCCCGCTGCCGTTGAGCCTCCAGCTCTCGCTTGTGATGCTCATAAACAATTTGTTTCCGCCACATCTCCTGCTGGCGTTCATACTCAGCCTGAGACATGGCCTCGGCCACCACCGTCGAACCAACTACCATCAGCATAACTATCGTTACCACTACTAGTAACTTTTTCATGCTAACACCTCCAAATTATATTAAAGAGCTAATATCACCCTTAAATTATATCACAATAAGTGAAAAAAGTCAACTTATAATGTCATTATAAATAAATTATTTATCAAGTACTTTCATTTTTAACTGATTGATCACTCTCTTTTTCCGCCAACACTTTTCTTCTATTTGACTATAATGGTCGATTTCCACTTCTTCTTCCAGAAATAAATTTGGTCCCAACTGACAAAAATTACCCACAATCACTTTCTTTCCCAGATAAACCGGTCCCTGAATGAGGCTATATTCTCCCACTTTCGCCCCTTCTGCCGTCATCACTTCACCCGTCATTCTCACCGTCGGTGCAATTTCACCTTTTAGCTCATTTTTCTGATAAACTTCTAGCCACCACTTTTTTGCTAAAGCCAAACCATAATTTTCAAACTTCTCGATTGGCGGCATCACCTCAGTCGGGGCAAATTCGCATATTTTCACCACTTGTTCCTGACAAAATTCATGCACCACCTTCTGCCAATTATTATGTAGAAACATTCGCTCCTGCGCGAAAGTCAAAAACTTTAGACTAATCACATAATTGCCAGTCAGATAAAGATAATCCTTCATGGCTAAATGACTACAAGCAGTGACGTATTTATTTTCCCCCTTGACGCTACCAAGATCTAATTCATATTTTTCTTTTTGTCCGCTCATAATCAAGTCGCCGACCCACGAGCGCATTTGCTCGAATAAAAAAATCAAATCTACTGTAACTGCTGAAGCGAAAAAAAATCTCTCCTCAAACATATCTTTCATTCGGACTAAATTTTGCCAACTGCTATATTTCGCTTCTAAATTATAAGTCGCTATTCTAATCGGATAATTAATCGCTATTTTTCTAATCTCCGCTCTTAAGTCATCCGCCGCTAGAGGCAATAAAAATACCAAATTATTAATGCCGGTTTGGACAATTTTTTCAATTTGCCGCTCAATGATTTTCTTGCCTAATAACTGATAAAGTAAGCCCTCAGCGTGTTTTTTATTTTCCACCATGAGCACCACTTGTTTTATTTCATTCCCTTCATCAATTTTCTTCACTAATCTTTCTGATTACTTTTTTTAAATTTTCACTGTGATGACGCAAAAAGTTTCTCGGCAAATTATCACCCTTTTCTTTCTTGACCACCACTGGCGAGACCAAATTTTCTCTAATAATTTTTATTGGCCCCGGTAAATCATGTAAATCATCGATTAGAGGCTCATAGCCCTCTGCCTGATAATTCGCAATCACTTGTTGATCAGTAATTTTTTCTTGGTTCAAAACGATATAATCAGGTTCTCTTTGACAATATTTAACAATTTCGCTTAAATGCTCGCTCGCTGTCATCTGATGAGTTTGTTGCAAGCAAGTCATCAGATTAGCAATATAAACAAACTTACCCGAACAATTTTGCAAGGCTTCTTTAAAGCCATTGACTCTGGTATGCGGTAATAAACTGGCATATAAATCCCCTGGCCCCATGATAACCACTTCAGCATTCATGATCGCCATTTTAGCCTTGCGATAAATCTCACTTTGATGTAGTAAATCAATTTGAATGATTTTCTTCCCACTATTTTCTTTAAAATTTAAATAATCTTCACCAACAATCTTAGTCCCGTCTTCATAAGTAATCACTAAATCATTAGCTTTCTCACTAATCGGATAAACTCGTCCATTGATTCTTAAAATTTTGCTCGCTACTTCAATCGCTTTCCCTGGTGTTTGATATAAGTCTGTCAGGGCGGTCAAAATCAAATTGCCTAAATTATGCCCCTTCAACCCATCGCCTTTATCAAAGCGATAAAGTAACATTTCTTTCACTCGCTGACTATTTTTCCCCGTCGCTAAAGCCGATAAACATTGCCTAATATCTCCTACTGGAATAAAGCCAAATTCATCCCGCAATCTCCCAGTCGAGCCACCAGAGTCGCTCACCGACACAATCGCCGTTAAATCAAATTTATTATCATTCGACAAGGCAGAGAGGACTGTTGCCGTCCCCGTACCCCCACCTATCACCGTAATTTTTTTCATGATTTCTTGATTATACCTCAATTTTTATGTTATAATTAACGGACTTTGCCTCTTTAGTATAAAAGTTAGTACAAGGGTTTTGTAACCCCTAGGAACTGGAGCGTTACCAGTAAGAGGCTCATTATTTATTAAAGTATTCACTTTAGAAAACTTTATGACGCTAGCCGACACTCTCAGACAAAAATTTTTTACTTTTTATCAAGCTCAAGGTCATCATCTTTTGCCTTCCGCTAGCTTAATTCCAGAAAACGACAGTACTACCCTTTTCACCAGCAGCGGCATGCAGCCCCTCGTTCCTTATCTTCTGGGCGAAACTCATCCTCATGGTCAGCGTCTTTGTAATAGCCAACAATGTTTTCGCGCCGTTGATTTAGATGAAGTCGGCGATGCCCGCCACACTACTTTTTTTGAAATGCTTGGCAATTGGTCGCTTGGTGATTATTTTAAAGCCGAGCAATTAGAATTTATTTTTACTTTTCTCACTCAAGAAATCGGTCTCGATCCTCACAAGCTTTTTGTCACCGTTTTCGCCGGCGATGAGCAATTAAAAATCTCCCGTGATGATGAATCTATTGCTATCTGGCAAAAGCTTTTTGCCCAAGTTGGTATCCAGGCTCAGCTCAATGAACGCATTTTTACCTATGATGCCACCAAAAATTGGTGGAGTCGCTCTGGTACACCTCCTCAGATGACTATTGGCGAACCAGGGGGGACCGATAGTGAAATTTTTTATGACTTTGGCGCCGATCTTCAACTTCACGAACACAGTCCTTGGAAAGATCAACCCTGTCACCCCAATTGTGATTGTGGCCGTTATCTCGAAATTGGTAATAGCGTTTTT
>CAZMIQ010000079.1:0-4417 GCA_964566525.1 uncultured Pseudomonadales bacterium
CGATTACAACTCCAAAACAAGAACAAAAAATTGAGAACAAAAATGAATATGAACAAGTCAAAAAAAGGGCCGATTCAGAATATGGACGAGGTCGACATTTGCACACAGTACTTAATAGTGACTATTATCAATTAGCAGATGAGAAATCAGCCAACTTTCTTAATTTTTTAAATAGTTTTAATTTCGAACAAACAGGCGGCCCGCCTGATATTCTTTGGCTTTTAGATCATAATCTCGATAAAGACAATTTGGGTCTAATGGAAGCAGCTCAGCTTAATCAAATTATGGACGAGGTGCAAGCAGTTGAGACAGATATTAAAGATTATCATCTATTAATTAGAAAAATTATCATTGATTCGGCTAAAGAAAACATGAGTAGTAAAAACGATAAAAACGGTATGAAGCTTATTTTGAGAGAAGCTAATTGGCGTGCTCTACAAGCATACACCCCCGAAGAAATTAGCTTTCTTTATGAAAAATGTGGCATTACTAAGTTTTTCCGTTATCGTCCCCAGGATCTAAAAAAACAAGTCGAAGTTTTAAATTCAAATCAAGCAGAACATAAAGGTTATGTTTTTCGCTTATTTGCTAAAAGAGACATAAATCGTGCTTTTGACACTTATATGCAACACCTTAACTATGGCGATATTGATGATCATAGTCAAAAATATCCAGTCATTATTGTTGAAGTTGAAAATTATACTAGCTTTTTAGACAAAATAAAGTTAGTCACCAAAAAACTTGGAGCAGCAGACATCATGATTATCGATGCCCATGGTAGTCGCAATGGCTTTATCTTTAGCAATAAAAATAATATTCGTGGCTTTAGTGAAGACAACTCTTTTCATATCCAAAGATATTTTAAAAAGGGCACCAAACTAGAGGAAGCCATTAAAGCTAATGGCACCTTAGTCTTAAATAGTTGTTCCACTGGTGACGAAAAAATATCAATTGAACGAAATGAAGCTGAGCGAGCAAGTTTAGCTATCCAGTTATCTTATCACTTACCAGATAGACTCATCATTGCGCCAGGGCAAGATGCCATGTTTGGTGGCAGCAAGTTTCATCATACAGAAAAAGGATTAAAAGCTCAGTTCAAATATTTTATTGATTATTCACCAGCCAGCGGCTATACTAATGAAGTCACTAGACATTATTTAAATGGTCAAAGATTAGATCCTAATGATAATCAAAGAATCATCGGTGATTATCGTGAACATATTTATCGTCCTATTAGTTAAAAAATAACCCTCCTCTAATCGAGGAGGGACTTGACTAAAATCTCTCATTTATCACCTCTTTACAATGCCTTAAGTAAACTGCCGCTATTTCTTTTTCAGAATTAGCTTCAATTTTCTCAAATCCTTCGTTCGCAAGCACATCATTAAGTGCTAAAAAAGTGTGTATTAATTCAGTTTTAAATTTTAAAGATGGCTTTTCTTTTGCAATCATTTTTGCAAAAAGTTCATCAGCTAAATCGGCAAAATGCATTGCCAACGACCTAGTAGACTCACTAGCGCATAAAAACTTTATTGTGCTAGCCAAATTCATTCCATCTCCTCCATTCATCGTCAAGTACCCTATATTATATCAAAATATGTCAAAATGTCAAGGATCAAAACTTAAATTGAGATATTCAGGTTCGTACTGAATGACTGTCATATAAGCATAGTACGCCACAGTTCGGCGATCATTTGCCACTTGATTATAAAGTTCTGGTTGATCTCTATTAACTTTTTCCTTGGTGTTAAGAGTAAAATTTCGATAAGTAAATGGAATAATTTTAAGCTGCCGACACTGGTTGTTTAGCTCATTTAAAGTGATGATAAGCTGATTGTGAAAGTTTCTTCTCCTTTTATCTATACTTTCAAATCTTTCCTGATTTTCCTCAATTGAGTTCATTCCGCGTTCTCTCTCATACTTTCCAGCTAGCAGAAAAGTATTAAAATAATTCCCAGCTAATTTTACAAATTGATCAACTAATTGATCGTCTAAGCCAGCCTCAACCCAAGACTGACGTCGATCTTTAAAAAAAATAGCCGATTGGGGAATAAGGGAACTTTTAATTTTTTCATTATTTAAAAATTTTTCATGCCTGTCGCTGGATTGGGTAATCTTAGTATATTCCTTGTCAATATCTTTCAGGTGCATTTCATTGGGTTGCAAAAACTTTTTGTAATTTTCGAACAAAATCTCTCTCCTATCTTGATAATCTTTTGCTTTATCACCATAGATTTTGGGATAAAATGCATCATATAGCTTAGCACAATCAAGTTGAATTATAGCTTTTTCATCATCAATTCTTTTTAACTCTGGATTATTCGCGACCTCAGTTTGATTTGGCAATCTTTCATTCATAAAACTTTCATCTTCTAGTTACTATTACTTGCTTTAGTTTAGCTGATTTTAACAAAAATGTCAATTGGGAAATATTGTTGATTAATCAATTAATTATTTTGATAGACAAGTTTTATGTTTAATGGTATAATGCTTTTATCAAAATGCCAAAAACAATCGCTAAACTTATAAAAAATACAATTATTTTTATTATTATTGTGCTGTTATTTATTTTTATTTTTATTTTTGCTTGGATTAGATTAGAAATAATGAAACAATGCCGGTTAGCCCAGCAAGCTTATTCTGGTGATTGTGTTAGTGCCTTAATCCAAGTTTTAGAAGACGAAGACAACGAACTCGAACAAAGAAATTATGCTATTTGGAGCTTAGGGCAATTAAAAGACGAACGTGCCATTCCTATTTTAGAAAAATATTATACTGGCATTATTCCTGATCGAGAACCATATGATGAAACTTTGAGTCAATATGAATTAAAAAAGGCTCTGAGTTATTTTAAGGTAGATTATAATTAGAAATGTTAAAATATAAAAAACCCAGTTATTTCTAACTGAGTTTTCTTTAAAAAGGTTGTGTGCCCAGGAGAGGACTTGAACCTTTGGTGAAACTGCAATTAGAAAAACATTTCTAATATATTTTAAAGTATTAGTATTTTACCACAAAAAAATACAATGTCAAGTCCAAATTTGATGCAAATATGGACACTTTCTATATCATAATATACCAATTTATAAAAAGAGAGGTGTATTATGTTAACTGACTTTCAATTTTACTTACAAACTGAAACAAATTTGAGTGATAAAACTATAAAAAGACACATTCAAACACTAGAAAAATTAATAAAGAGTGGTCTTATAAATTCCAGAGAAGAGTTTTTGAAATATTGCTTAAAAAGAATTGAAAATGGAATTGATCCATACACCATCAACAAGGAAATTCAAGGCTTAAACCATTATTTAACCTTTAAAAAGAAAAAGTGGCAAAAAATCCACTACTTTAAAACCAAAGTTAAAAACAAACTCTCACCAACTCTAGAAGAGATTGAAAAGTTTTTGGCAGTTCATACAACCGATCACTTTGATGTTTTTTGGCAAATACATATCAATTCTGGAACTAGACCAGGGGAGGTTATCAACTTAAAAGTCAAGGATATTGACTTTAACAACTCGTGTTTTTATCCAGAGCAGACAAAAACAGATGATGGAAAACCAATAATTCTACTTCCCCACATAAAAAAGATACTCCAAGATTATATTGCTACTCTAGACAAACCAATTTTTTTATTTGAATCAAAATTCAAAAAGGGTAGCCCAATCACAGTAGAAGCAATCAATAGAGACTGCCAAAAGCGACTTAAAGCAATAAATTGTCAATTGCCCTACACTCCCCACTCATTCAGACATGCATATATTACTATCGGCATATCCAAAGGTGTGCCAATTCAGTATATTCAGCGTACAACAAGGCATGCAGACATCAAAACCACCATGAATTATTTCGACAAAAATGTAGATTTTGCCAAAAAGGCGGCTTACTCACACCCATTCTACAAAAACCAGCTAACAGCAGATGAAATAATCGAAGACTGGATCAGTTATATAACCAAAACCAAAACCAACCAATTCAATAATGCAAAACTTCAACAAGCATTTTCATTACTATATGAAAGCAAAAAACCGCCCCCGAAGGAGCGGTGATTTTTGTACTTTTCTCTTTTAAGAGTAATATTTCAACAGATCATCCAAATCAACCAGCCAATTACGACCAATTTTTTTCCCTTTAATATTTTTATTGATCATGTGTCTTCGTATAACAGAAGGATCAACACCGACTAGTTCAGCCGCTTGAGTTCCAGAGATATACTTAAATGTATCTTCCAATTCACCAATTACATCATCTTCAATTCCGTTAAGCACCAATCTCTCACCTAGTCCTTCAACAACAATCGACTTGAAATTCTCAAAAGGCAGATCAATCAACCGCCTAATCAAGTCATCTAAAAACAAAACCTCAAACTCAACCTTTGAGGTGGGTAAATCCCAACCGTCATCAGCAAAAACAG
>CAZMIQ010000080.1:0-4385 GCA_964566525.1 uncultured Pseudomonadales bacterium
TGAGTTTGAATGAGAGAAAAGTGTTTGAGTAGAATTTTACCAGCTAAGGCTTGTGTTTGATTGGGTGAGTTAGTAATAAATTGAGTGCCTGATTGGACGGCGGAGGCTTGGACTTGATGATTGTCGCGTAGAACAATAGGAGTAGAAAGAGTGGTGTCGATGACAAGGGAAGGAGGGTTGGGGGGGAGGGTACCAGCGTCGATAATTAAATCAATGAGTGATTTTTGTTTGGTGGAGAGATGAGTAAGAATATCATTGATGGTATAGGGAGTTTTTTTACCACTACTATTGGCGGAGGTGGCAGTGAGGGGGAGTTGATATTGGGTGATTAAATCGAGCAGAAAGGGGTAGGCGGGAATGCGAACGCCGAGAGTATCGAATTCACTAACAATGTCGGGGACAACTTGGCCTAAATTGGCAGAAACGACAGTGATGGGTCCTGGAAGGAGGGTTTGATAGATTTTGGCAGCTTGTTCATTGATATCGACATAGTGCGCAGCCATAGCTTGGTTGGTGCAGGCGATGGAAAGGGCTTTGCCTGGTGGGCGTTTTTTGTAGGTAAGAAGTTTTTTGACTGCTTGGGGATTGGTGGCGTCGACCATGGCACCATAGACAGTTTCGGTGGGGCAAATGACTAGTCCGCCTTGCTTGAGGATTTTGAGAGTGAGGGCCTGAGCTTGTGGGTCGGTGATAGAAATTATTTGCATAATAAACTTGATTGGCAGATATTATAACATGGGATAGGGAGGGGATTAAGACAAAAAAAGCCAAACAAAATTATGACAAATCTTTAAAAGCTTTGGTTAAGGTTTCTCCAGCGTAGAGAGGATTATTTCTAATGTCAAAGCTTAATTCGGTAAGAGAAAGTAATAAATTTTCGTATGGAGATAATTTTGATTTTGGGTTAGAAAAATTACTATTAAAGTATAGTTCATAGCATAAAGCACATAAAATATCTAATGAGATTTTGCCGAGACGGAAATCATTAATAAAATTTTTCAAGATGACTATGCTTTGACTATCACTTAATTGGTTAAAATTACCAATTTGATAAAGATGACAATAATGTTGATATTCTTGGCTGAAATCAATGCTAAAATTATTATTGTCCCAACAATTGAACGAAATTATTTGTGTTTTCATATGTTTGAGTAATAAAAGAGGGTAAAAATGGCATAGTTATAAAAATGAGCGAGAAACGGGACTCGAACCCGCGACCTTCTCCTTGGCAAGGAGACGCTCTAGCCAACTGAGCTATTCTCGCTGATATAGAGTATTATACAATAAAATTGAGTGAAAATTTTAGGAAATAAGTTTTTATTTTATCTTGCGTGGTTGTTTGTTGGTTGTTTAAGAGGAGGCTTTTGGTGGGTGAGTTATTAAGTGTGATTAAACCCACCCCTAACCCCTCCCTTATCAGGGAGGGGAGTGGTGGATTAAAGACACGAAAATGTGTCTTAATTTTTGCGTGCTTATTCACTGGTTGCTTATGGACTACTAATAATTGGTATTTTATCATTTTGTCACTTTTTTGTCATTATCATGTGGATAATATATGAGAAGAGCTTTTTAACAGACAAAAATTTCAAATTCAAACTGGTGGGCGTTTCTTTTTATATAAAAGAAAGCCTCAATCAGTTAGTCCACCAATTGGTATTAAGTTAATACTGATTGAGTTAGAAAGAGTAATGAAAATTATTTTTTCCATAAGGCTTGGCAAAGCTGTTTTAACAGTGAGCTATAGCTGGAAGTCAAAAAAAATAACCTTAAAGATTAGCGTCTAGGTTATTTTAACTGACTGGTGGGTATACAACATGCCCACCGGTTTGAATTTGAGAGTATTATAACATGGAAAAAGTAGGAAATGTTTTCAAATGTATGTAAACCTATTTAGCAAACATATTTAGCGAGCTTAGGCATTGGTTGATAAGCCTGTGAATTTGGTCTATTTATGAGTTATAATAAGCAATAAGAGGAAAAAACGGAGTGTGGCGCAGATGGCTAGCGCGCGCGCCTGGGGGGCGTGAGGTCGCAGGTTCAAGTCCTGTCACTCCGACAAAGTTAAAAATTGAAATATTTGATTGATTATTCAAGGTAAATTTAGATTAGAAATAAGCCATGAGTGTGTTGCAAATAAAAAATTTAAATCATCGCTATGGTGACAAAGTTTTATATCAAAATGGATTTTTGGAACTAAATCCAGGAGAAAAATTAGGAGTAGTGGGGCCTAATGGAGCAGGGAAAAGCACTTTAATTCAAATTATAAGCGAAGAAATATTACCTGATGAGGGTTTAATAAAATGGCAAGAAAAGATAGTGGTAGGATATTTAGACCAGCAAGCTCAAATAGATAAAAATTTAACTATTTATCAATATTTGAAGAGCGTTTACCATGAATTGTTTTTGTTGAAAGAAAAGCTGGAAAATAATTTGCAAAAATTGGAGGCAGAATATAGTGAAAAAATATTAAATAAAATTATTCGAGATCAAAAAATTTTGGAGGAGAAGAACTTCGAAAAATTAGCGGCGCAGGTAAAAAGAGTAGCAGCTGGTTTAGGCTTGATGGCTTTGGGGATTGAGAGAAAAATTGGAGAGTTGAGTGGGGGGCAGCGGGCGAAGGTAATTTTGGCAAAGTTACTTTTGGAAAAGCCCGAAGTATTGCTATTGGATGAACCAACTAATTTTTTGGATAAAGAACACATAGAGTGGCTGGCGAAATATTTGCAAAACTTTAGTGGAGCTTTGATTTTAATTTCACATGATAGTGAGTTTTTGAATCAAGTGTGCACTCATATTGCGGCTTTGGAAGCTGGGGAAATTCGTAAGTATCGCGGTAATTATGCTGCCTATGTGCAACAGAGAGATTTGCAAAAACAAGTACAAGGCAAATTGTATGAAAAACAGCAAAAAGTGATAGCTAAAACTCAAGATTATATTGCGAGAAATAGAGCGAGAGCTTCAACGGCTAAGCAAGCTCAAAGTAGGCAAAAAATGTTAAACAAAATGGTCAAGATAGAGCAGGTGAGAACTGGCAAGCCGCCAGTGTTTAATTTTGCTTTAGCTAAGGGAGCTCATGGTAATTCATTGGTGACACATGAATTATTGGTGGGTTATGAAAAGCCGTTATTACCACCAATTGATTTAAAAATCAATGATGGAGAAAAAGTGGTAATTACGGGTTTTAATGGGGTGGGAAAATCAACATTGCTGAAAACTTTGGTGGGTGAAATTTTACCTCTGGGAGGAAAAGGAAGTTTTGCGGCTAATGTAGTGATTAATTATTTTCAGCAAGATTTGGAGTGGGAAGAGCCGCGACTTAATCCATTGGAAATTATGTTTGAGGCGGCACCTTATTTGACGGAGCAGGATTTGCGAAAAAAGTTGGCGGCGGGGGCGATTAATAAAGATCATATCAGGCAAGCAATATCGAGTTTGAGCGGAGGGGAGCAGGCAAAAGTAAAGCTAATTAAAATGATGCTGGAAAAAAGTAATTTTCTGATTTTGGATGAACCAACTAATCATTTGGATGTGGGCGCAAAAGCGGCTTTAAAACAGGCGATTTTAGATTTTGCGGGAGCGGTGATTCTAGTCTCGCATGAAGAAGCTTTTTATAAAGATTGGGCGGATAGAGTGATAAGGGTGGAGAAGTAGGGAGTTTATAAAATGTCAGGTACTTGACATAATATCGGCAACTTTACCAAATGCCCAAAAGGTATTATACCGTTAACGATGAGATAGATATAATCTATTGACTTCACTTTGGTTTTATGTTATTATTGGAAATAAAAATAAGCTCAGAAAAAAGGAGAAATTGTCTCATGATGACCAAACATCAAGCTTTCAAAATATTTATCATTAATTTAATCTTTTTATTGACTTTTTTTCTTTCTTCTTCTTCTACTTTCGCCCGTCGCTTCTCTCCCTTTTCCATGCCCGTTGGCGCCACAACTACCATTAATGGTCGGGAAGTGATTAAAGTTACCAAAAATGGTAAATTTGTCGATTTAGCTAAATGGAATGCTTTAGGTAATACTACTATGCAAGGTTGGGATGATTGCGCTTCTTTAGTTACTCCCACTGGGACTAACTTCACCCAAGGACCAATTCTAACTGACATTAGAGATAATAAACAATATGAAATCAGAAAATTCTCCGATGGCAAATGCTGGATGGTGGATAATTTAATGTATGGGGGTGACACCGATGCTTGCGCAGGTAAATCCACTTTTGATGGCAATGGCTCTGCCACTCCCTCTAATCAATTTGGCACTGGCACTTTTGGTGATTGTCGTGACCCCCGTGTTGGTGGCTCTGCCCCTTGTACGGCTGGCTCTACCCAGTTCCTAACCTAGAGCCCCGACCGTAAGGTCGAGGGATGAAGTTAT
>CAZMIQ010000081.1:0-4340 GCA_964566525.1 uncultured Pseudomonadales bacterium
CTTTTTCAATTATTTTTTGCTCATTTGAGTCCGATTTTTGATTGGGTAATGCTTAGTCTTTACAAATCTTATCTACTATGTTACAATTCCCAATATTATTGCCCGATCGTCTAATGGCAGGACAGAGGCCTTTGAAGCCTTTAATCTTGGTTCGAATCCAAGTTGGGCATCATTTTAATTCGCACGCGAAACATATTCGCCAGTAGTCGTATCAATTAAAAGCGTTTCCCCAGTTTTAATAAAAATTGGAGCTTGCACCACTAAACCAGTTTCTAAAACCACTGGTTTCTTACCAGCTGTCACTCTATCTCCCTTAATCGCCTCAGGCGCTTCAGTCACTTTTAATTTTACTTTTGGGGGCAAATTAACGCCAATCGCTTGCTCTTCATAAAACATCACATATACGCTCACATCTGGAGTTAGATATAAAATATCATCTCCTAATAATTCTCTTTTTACTTCAAACTGCTCATATGTCCTCATGTCCATAAAAGCCACTAAGTCTTCATCATGATAGGAATAGGTTAATTCACGACTACTGACATCAAGAATTTCCACATTTTCGGTTGATTTAAAAGTAAACTCTAAAGTATTGCCATTTTTGATATTACGAATTTTCGCTCGCGTAAAGGCCGAACCTTTACCAGGGGAAACGAATTGCGTTCCAACCACTACATGAGGTTCATTTCTAAAGTTAATGTAAAGACCTTTTTTTAAATTGCCACCATTGACTGAAATCATATTTTTCTTTCTATTTTAAAACAAGATATTATACCATGCGAACAAGCTATTATATTTTGCCCCTTCACTAAGATTATATCAATCTATTACATTCAATTAATAAAATTAAAAATTGATATTGACATTATTAATAATTTGTTATAAAATCAAACTCATGAAAAAATCCATCCAACAGTTAATTATTATCTTAATTACCTTCCTTGCTTTATCTGTCGTATTATTTTTTATTTGGCATCAAACCATGGGTCAATCTACCAAATTAACTAGTGAAAGCCCTAAAAAATCAACTATCACTGATCCATATTTAAAAGAAGCCAAAGACATCTTAAACCATTTTTCTACTCATACCGATCAATATGGCTTCTATGGTCTAATGCAAGAGTGTCAAAAAAGTCAAAATCAGTATGAATGCCAAGTACAATTAACCTCAATGTATGATGGCGGAGAAAAAAGAGCAGCTTGGAGAGATGGCCTCAAAGTTATTTGGGCTCGCTTTAATTATTATCAAGCCACCAACGACCAAGAGGAATTAACTAAACTTGAACAAGACATTGATAATTTAATTACCAAAGTTGTTGATAATCCCACCACCGTTTTACAATCAGGAGATTTCACTTGTCTATATTTAGCTCCTATTATTGAATCCTCTGATGTTAGTCAGAAAACCCGCGATCAAGCCAAAAGACTTTGTCTAGAATCAACCATTGAATATGCTCCTTTAAGCAGTCTCGCTTTCTCTCAATATCAACGCCCCATCGTTGTGGTGACTGGCTATTCTGGCGATGACGAAAATTTACCGATTGTTGGCACGATGTTAGATAAAATCCCTGCTGAACAAGTTACCGTTTATACCAAAGAACAAATCACCACTCAAATTAATACTAATTTAGCTGCCATTTCTCAGTATGGCCCTTATGAATCATATTCATTTTTAATGCCCATCAAAGAACAACCCAAATTTTTCCATCGTCAAGCCGCTGCTGCTATTGATTTGATCTTTAAAATGAACCTAGCTCAAAAAGAAGGCAATACCGAGCTTTATCACTTAACTGAAATTGAATACTTACTTTTAATTGACGAACTCTTTTCTTGGTACATGACCAATATGCTTGAATTAGACGATGATAGTATTTGCCTTTTTGATCAAGCTATCAATTACTACTTTGGTCACTATCCTCATCCCTTAACTCAAGATGATATTAATTTCTATAATAGTTTCTATTGGACCACTACTAATGCTGATTTAGTTTGTCAAGTCTCACAACTATATTTAAATCCTCAACACACTCTAGACAAACAAAGTCTAAAAGACAATATTAGCTCATTAAGTGTCAGCGATTGGGATAAAGGTCTAATGCACCAAATCACCACTAGTGATAATCTCTACTATTATCCCACTGGTTACAATGGTTTGATTGCTGGTCTTTATGCTCTTGATCCAGAAAAAATCAATATTAATCATCACTTCAACAATTCATTCGATCACTCCCATCAACCCACCGCTACCAGCTCTGATATTATCAACCAAACTATCAATTTGGAGGAAAATTAAATGTCAAAAAACTCATATCCCACTATTAAAAAATTCTTTTTATTTTTCTTCTTTTTCCTCCTTTCCACTCAATTCCTCCAAGCCGCTCCTTCTCGCTGCTCATATTCTAGTGCCAGTTCATACTATAGCGCAGTCTCTAGTTGGGTCAACTCTGAAAGTTCATCAGCTTCTGGCTCCTACCTTTCAGGTAGAGCTAGTGAGGCTCAATCAGCTCTAAGTTCAATGCAAAGTTGTGCAATTTCAACTACTGAACGTTATTCTTGTGGTAAAGATGGCGATCAGACTTGCACGAGAACAGTCCTTGATAAAACTGAACAAGCTGCTAAAAATATGTTAGACACCTATTATCTTTCAGCCTACAAAAGGTCAGTCTTTTTACAAAGGTCTGCAGTTTATCGTAATGATACTGGCAAATATGAAAGTGTTAGTGGTTGCACCTCTCGTTCAGTTTCCCAAACTGGTTATGGAGGAGACTGGGGAGTATTTTTCTATATTACCTGCGGTAGTACAGTTTATAAGGCTTATGTTGGTTGTCTCAACGATCAATACTGGTTTGAGTTTGCCTATAATCTCTGCACCCCCTATACCCCCTCCTGTACCACTGCTTATCCCTACACTAGCGAAAGTAGCGCTAAATATGACGGCTCTTGTTATTGGAATATTAGTAGCACTACTTATTATGGCAGTTGTGGCGGCAGCAATAAAACTTGTTGGCGGCGGAATTCTCGTATTCCAGTCCAAGGTTATTGTCCCTCTTGGACCTACACATCATATTCTTCAGCTAATTATTATAACGGTTGCTATTACAATGTTTCTAGTACTAGTGGCACTGGCGCCAAATGCGGCGGTAGCAATCCTACTTGTTATGTGAGAGGTAGTATTATTCCAGTTAACGGAGTATGTTACAATCCATATTCAGCTAATAATCGCACTAATCTTGGTTTTGGCTTTGATGGTGGTATTGGCGGCAATTATTCAGGCGGAGCACGCTGCACCGGCGTCAATCCCTATTGCGGTTATACTTGTCAAAAACCCACTTGTCCTGGATATTCTCCTTTAGCTCCAGGATATCCTAACCCTATCACTGCTGACACAGGTTCCAATTCACCCTGTGGTAAACCTAGTCACACTATTTTTACTAGCGTGAATATCAAGCATGGAGGTACTCTAAATTGTTACAATGGAAACTCTACTAAAGATGGTACTTTGTCTGTTTGTCATCAAGGAGCTTATCCTCGTTGTTATAAACTTAAATCATGTTCAGATATTAACCCTTCATTCCCAGATGAGTTTACGAGTACTAATTCGCCAAACTATATTTTTGTTCCAGATGAATATGGCAACGCAGGCATCAATGGCTTGAGATGCGGCAAGTACTATCCAACTGATGCTTCTTGGTGGCAAGCTATGGGCACCAACATTTATGCCAATGGTAAAATTGAGGCAATTGATAAGCCAAATTTCTCCCAATTATGTCAATCATCCGACAACTGCAGTCAATACATTATTAGAACGACTGATGATAGTTGCGGTTCTTCAGGCAATAACTCTGCCGGGATTGCCTTAGTTAGTGGTAATTTTGGCGACATCAAACCATCACAAGCTATTACTAATCGCTTTAATAAAAATACCAGTGCTTACCCCGCCTTTGATGCCTCTAGTTTTAATCCAAAATACAATTATGAGTACTTTTTTGGACTTTTGGGTAAAAAGGCAGACAATTGTCGAGGAAATGTTGCAAATGAGGGTGCTATATGTAAGCAAGGGGGCGACATGACCATCAGTAGTCAATTTGATGCTACTGGCACTCATATAGTTTTTGTCGAAGGTGATTTATTTATTAATGCCCCAATTATAGTTCCAGAGGGGAAATATCTGGCATTTATAGTTAATGGCAGTATTTATATAGGGTATAATGTTGGCGAACCTATCACCACCAATAAATGCATCAGTAAGGGTAGTGGGCACATTCAAGGAGTTTATATCACCGATAAAGACATTAATATTGAATCAAATCCAACACCATATCTTTCTGATTTTAACCAAG
>CAZMIQ010000082.1:0-4273 GCA_964566525.1 uncultured Pseudomonadales bacterium
TGCTCGGGCTGATCATCATATTTTAGCCCTTAATCGTCAGCCCAAAACTCGCTTTCTCCAAAATTTCAAAACTCAATTATTGTCCACTCTTTCATCTTTAAATTTTGACCAGCGACTCAAATTAATTCATTTTATTTGGATGCAAAAAAATGATCGTCAATGGCAAATTTATTCTAGATTTAATTCATATCAAAAACTTTTTCAGTTATTAGGTATTGCTGGCCACACTCAAGCTTCACTTTTTCATCATCAAATATATTTTTTTAGCAGTAATGTCGGCATTAATAAAAGTAATAAAAGCACTAAGCTCGAATTAAAACTTGTACCAGCTAACCAAAAAACTGCCACTGCCACTTTACACGCCAAATTCATCAATGATAATCCTTTAGACGAAGATGCTTTAATCACTCAACGACTTCATTTTGCTAATTATCAAAGACTACTTTTACCCCCCAATGTTACCCTCAAAAGTATTAGTTTTAATCAGCAAGCCATTACTGAATATGACCAGCGCTTAGTCATTGATAGTTCTGGTCATCACTGGCAAGAGATTGGTTTTCTCATCATTATTAATGAACAAAGTTATGGTGATTTAGAAATCGTCCTCGCCGGTCCGCAAAAACGCTGGGTGGTAAATTAATAGCTTGAATTTACCTCTAATAAGTTGCCTATTTCCATGTTAAAATAGACTTCATGTTTTGTCGTCCGAAAATGTGCCACAAGATTTTAGCTTTTACTATTATTTTTAGTTGTTTGTTTTTTGGATCAATTAATTTAATTTTCGCTCAAAAAGCCACTGGTGGGGACAACATTTTTCAATTAGAATTAGACGGCAAAATATATTGGATCCATGAATTTAAAAGTAGCGGCACCTTTATTCCACAAGAAGATTTAGAAGTTCAAGTCTTAGTCGTTGCTGGAGGGGGTAATGGAGGAGCAGGAAAAAGATTATACGTACGATATCCAGGAGTATCTCCTGCGCAATATTATTGGCAACCATCTAATGGAGGTGGCGGAGGAGGAGGCGGCGTAGTTTATCATCCAAATTATTTAATTAATGAAAACATTTCGCAAAGTGTTGTTATCGGATTGAGTAATAATGACTCTCAATTCGATTTGATTATTGCAAAAGCTGGAGGAAATGGAGGCACGAACGGAGGAGGAGGTCTAGCAGGTGGTAGCGGCGGCGGCGGTTCTGGAGCAGTAGGCGGCAACACAATTCAAGAAACACAAGGTTCCGCAGCTGGAGGATTATTTTACGGAAACAAAGGAAATGATGGTCGAAAAGTAGTATTGAGCGGTTATCCTATGACAGGAACGGGCTATGGTGCTACCGGTGGGGGTGCTGGTGGAGGAGCGGCTGGTATAGACTTTTCTCATATCTTTGGAATTGGAGTAGGAGTCAATGGTGTCTTTTCTAAAGGAGGTGGGCTTGCTAATCCAGCAAACAATGGAGTAACTAATAGTGGAAACGGTGGCGATGGCGCAAGTGGAGTTGCAAACTCTGGCACTCTTTACGCTGGTGGCGCTGGTGGTTCTGGTGTTGTTCTCGTCCGCTACCTAGACAGCAATATCATTCTAGAAATCAACCAGCCAGCAGCTCAAATCATCTCTCCACTTAATTCACAATTTTCCATCAGTGGTGTAATTACATATGACCAAGAAGCATTAGGTGACGAAGTCATTGTCTCTGCCACCCTTGGTGGCATTGAGCGTCAATATGCTGTTACTATTGGTGAGGAAAGAGAAAACCTACCTTGGCACTTAACTTGGACTCATGATGAACTAACTGAAGGCGAATACACCAATATCGAATTTACTGCCACCAGCAATAGCTCCACTCCCGAAGAAACCACCAGTACCTACACCGGTAAAATCATCATTGACAAAACCGCTCCAGTCTGTGGCACATGGAATCCGCCAATTAGTAGCTGGCGACCAAGAAGCTCTAAATCATTTACTCTCTCAGGTTCTACTGATGCTGGAGGATCAGGGATTGACATTGGTGGAGGAGTTTGTAATACTGGTCCCAATCACGGTGATCAATGTGTCCTTGAAATTAAAGATCAAGCTGGTAATACTACTTTATGTCCCTCACCTGTCAATAACATTGACATCTTTCCTCCTCAATTACAAGTTACTCCCCCTCTTCCTGGTTGGCAAGGTAATAAACAAAGTATCATCATTGAGCCCTCTGATGATAAAACTGGCATTAAAAGAACCGCCTATTCATGGTTAGTTAATAATCTAGGCTCAGATTGTACTGGTGGCGATACTTATAATCCTGGTGATGATCTTCGCTTAACTATTATGGGCGGAGAAAACACTTTATACACTTGCACGGTTGATAATGCTGGTAATACTACCTTCTCTTCTCAAATCTATCGCTATATTCCTCCTATCTTAACTACTCCTAAATTACAAAAAAATGTCAAACCTTCAAATCTTTACTGGAACATTGAATCCATTAGTGAAACTCAATCTTATGTCGAAATCAAAGGTTTCTTTCCCAAAACCAAAGGCAACTACAATTATGCCCTAGAACTAATCATTCCTACCATCAACAAGTCCTACTCCCAAGCCCTCCAAACCTCACCCTTCAGTGAAACCCACTTTACTATCCTCATTCCCACTTCCGACTTTAATGCTTCCAAAGACAACCACACCTTCTCCGGTCCCCAAAAGTTAAAAATCACTGATTTAGACGAAATGGAATCCACCACCACTGATTTAAATTTAACCTTTTTCTTCCCCATTCACCAATCCAATCATCGCAAAGACTTTAATTATTTTATTTTAGCTGGTGATAATCGGTTAAATGAGGTGGGGGAGCCTTGATATTTTTATTCTTTTTGTTATAATATACACCGGTCTTTATCAATCTTAATGGAGGAGTGATTTTGATGGTATTCTGTCGAAAATGCGGCGGCATTGGCAAAATTAAGATTAATCACCTTGGTGTTAATAATACCAATCATAGCCTGTGGGTAGATTGTGAAAAATGTCATGGTGTAGGGGTTAATCTGGATTTATTAAAAACTGAAACGGCTACTGAGCAAGCAGTAAACACCAATTAGCACTATCAACCATCTTATTACAAGCCTTGATTAAGAAGACCAAAAGGAGGAAATTTCCTCCTTTTATTTTTGTAAAACACTATGTGGTCTTGATTCCGCCAAGGCAGACTCTGAAATGCGAATAAATTGAGCCTTAGCTTTTAATTCTCCCAAATTGCTCGCTCCCAAATAAGCCATGCCAGCTTTCAAACCACCAACTAATTGATATAAATGGTCAGCCACTTTTCCTTTATATTTAGTCAAAGCTTCAATTCCCTCAGGTACTAGTTTTTTCTTTGCTTGTTCGCTATCTTGACCATAACGAGAAGCAGAGCCTTGTTTCATCGCTGCCACTGACCCCATGCCGCGATAAGATTTATACTGACAATTACCAATGGTTAAAACTTCTCCAGGTGATTCGGCCGTGCCAGCCAACAGCGAACCCAACATGACCGCATCTGCACCAGCCGCTAAAGCCTTTACCATATCGCCTGATGTTTTAATCCCTCCATCAGCAATAATCTTACCACCAAATTCTTTAGCTGCTCTTACTCCCTCTACCACCGCCGTTAACTGTGGTACTCCCATACCAGACATCACTCTAGTGGTACAAATTGAACCAGGACCCATTCCGACTTTAATTATTTTGGCGCCTGCTTCAATCAAATCTCTTGTCCCTTCATAAGTAGCCACATTCCCAGCGATAATATCAATCTCCGTCGCCAGCTCTTTGGCTTTCTTAATCATAGCTATTACTTGCTCAGTATGTCCATGAGCACTGTCAATGCAGATTTCCCTCGCGCCAGCTCTTAGCAAGCTCATCACTCTTTCTTTGAAGTCGCTCCCACTCCCGACTGCCACCCCACAACTTAATCCCTCTTTCAAAACTGCTGAGAGTTGCTTCACTTGTTTTTCGATAGATAAATTTCGATGAATAATCCCAAAACCACCCACACGAGCGATGGCAATCGCCATTTCTTTTTCACACACAGTATCCATTGGTGACGCCAAAATAGGAATTTCCAACTTAATCTTTTCACTTAAAGATACGCTAGTCTCAGTTTTACTTGGAGTGACTTGAGAATAATTAGGCAATAATAATACATCATCATAAGTTAAATACAAAGGTAAATTAACCAAACTCTCAGTATCAATCATAAAATCTTTCTAATTTAAAAATGTTGCCTCATGGGCAATTTCATTCGCTTTAATTAAAT
>CAZMIQ010000083.1:0-4218 GCA_964566525.1 uncultured Pseudomonadales bacterium
GCGATTGTGGTGACAACTGCCTTGAGCCGCGCTTATGGCAATGGCAAACAATCAGCTTTAGAAGCTGGAGTGCAGGTTTGGCGAGAATTTTTTATGGCCTTAATCGCTACCAATCTTACTACTGTCTGGGCGTTTTTACCATTAATTTTGATGACGGGGATGATGGGTCAATTCCTAGAGCCAATTAGTATAGTGGTAACGATCGCTATTTTAGGTTCGGCTTTGGTCGCTTTTTTGCTGACTTTGCCATTGGGAATTTTTGTCTTAAATTTTCATTTGCCTACTAGAGTACAAAAGTTAATTTTAGGCTCAATGATTTTGCTAATAACAATAGTTTTTGTTATTTTGTCACCAAAAAATATCGGCTTATTAATTAGCTTGCCGGTTTTTTTATTGTTGATATATCTTTCACTTTTTGTAGGGCAAAAAATCATTAAAAAGGCGAAAAAATGGACAAAAAACACTAAACATCATTGGTATAAAAATTTTCTCACAGGTTTTGTGAGTACTGAAAAACTTGAATATCATTACCGATTGATATTGGACAGAATCCTGACTAGTCATCGCTATTCACGTAAATTATTGTCAGCGATTATCATTGTTGCAGTTTTTTCCTTTAGTTTGCCAGTATTGGGCTTTGTTAAAGGTGAGTTTTTCCCTAAAGACAATGCTGACATTTTTGAGTTTGAGTTATCATTGCCGATTGGGACTAATCAAGAAACTGCGCAATCAGTGGCCAAAGAAGTTTTACCGCAACTTCTAAGCTTGCCTGAAGTCGATTATATTACTGCCCAAACTGGAAGAGGAAATAGCGCTCAATTAGTCAGTGGCAGCAGCAATAATCATAAAATTTTGTTTACTTTTAATTTAAAACCGGAAAAAGAAAGGGAGTATAGCTCTACTGAGTTAGCACAAATGATTAGAGATCAATGGCAAAATAATCCTTATGGCGAGGCAGTAGTGATTGAAGCTAGTTCTGGTCCACCAGCTGGCTCAGATTTGCAATTGAGTATTGCTGGAGAGGAAATGGCAGTTTTAGAAACTTATGCTAATAAATTGCTTGTTTGGCTGGAATCACAAGAAGGAGTGAAAGATGTTTCTTCAAGTATTACCCAAGCAAGCAAAAGATTAGTGTTTGTGGGCGATGAACATGTTCTAACAACTTATGGACTAACTAATAGCGATTTGGCTTTATGGCTGCGAAGCAATTTAAGTGGCTGGTCGCTTGGGAATTTAAATATTGAGGGCAAGGAAATTGAAATAATGTTCAGACAACAACAAGGTATACCCACAATTAGTGAATTACAAAAAATTACGGTGCCAGTGGCAGGAGTGGGAAATTTACCTTTGGCTAGCTTGGGACAATTTGAGTTGAGACCAAATATCGCGCAAATAAGCCGAGAAGACTCGAAAAGATTAATTACGGTCAGCGCGAGTGTACAGGCTGGTTTTTCAGCGACTGAAATTGGTAAAAAAATGAATCAGTATGCTGCTAATGATTTGGAATTGCCTGAGGGATATAATACTGTCGTGGGTGGAGTCAATGAGCAAAATGCTGAATCAATGGCGGGAATTCAATTGGCGATGCTCGTGGCAGCTTTTTTGATTTTAGCGACTTTAGTCATTCAGTTGAGATCATTTCGGAAAGCATTTATTGTGATGAGTGTAATCCCCGTGGCTATTTCTGGCGTGTTTATTAATTTTGCGCTTTTTGGTTTATCCTTAAGTTTGCCAGCCACGATTGGGATTTTGGCACTTTTTGGCATTGTGGTGAATAATTCAATTCTAATCGTAGAAAGAATTAATCAAAATTTGAGCGCCGGCAAGAAGTTCCAGTCAGCAGTAGTGACGGGTAGTTCTTCCCGCTTACAGCCAATCTTATTAACTTCCTTAACTACTATTGTGGGCTTATTACCAATTACTTTTTCTGACCCAATGTGGCAGGGCTTAGGCGGAGCAATTATTGCTGGTTTGGCGTTTTCTGGCTCATTGCTATTATTTTATATTCCAGCCTTATACTACATTATGTTTGAGCCAAGCAAACTCGAAAGAAAAGATGAAAATTGGCGTAAATTTTGGCGTCATTTTCAAAGTTAAATATTAATCAGTTTTTTTAGTCTTTTTTTTAGAAAAATGACCAAAACCAAGCAAAGCAAGAATAAGACTACCCCAACCAGCAAGCCATAAAATCAAGGGGATAAAGTGATAAATCATGACTTTGACCAACCAACGACCACGATAATAACCTTCTTCCAAAAAGAGAGTAGCAACTGTTTGATCAGCTAAATCTTGCACAATGTGCTTTTGGTATTCGAAGTGAAAAAGTAAAATTAAAAAGCCGAGGAAAAAAAAGACTAATTGTCTTTGCGGTTTTTTAATTAGAAGAATTAAACTTATCAAGCAAACAATGGCTAAGCCAATGGCTAATTCATTGTGCAGATAAGTAAAATAGAATAATTGAAAGACTCCCTGTTTGAGCATTTAATGTTTTTTCCTTTTTCTTTTGTAGGGTTTTTGTTGTAAAGTTTTATAAATAAATAAAACAAAACCAAAAACAAAAAAACCAAAAAGAATATGACTAGTATTTAATTTAAATTTTTTTTGCTTAACTAATGTTCCTTGTGGCATCACTTCACCAGCCAAGACCATAGTGTCAGCTTGCTGGTCGTAAATCGCAACTTGTTTAAAAACTCCTGAGTTATTTTTCGGCTGACCAAAAAAATTGACGATTAAAATAATGGGTTGATTGTCTATTATACCATCTAAAATAGCCAAACCTGCTTCATTAAAATTGCCATTGAGTAGATTAGCACGATGAGTAGGACTAGCCATCCAAGCTGCAATTAATTCTTCTTCGGTCTGAAAGTCTCTAGCTAAATTTTCACCTGCGCTTTGATAATGATAGCCTGACTCATGAATGAAAAGCCATGGTGGTGTACCATCTGGAGCGATATGAGCCCAATAATCAAGTGAGAACATGTATAAACCTTTTTTCTCAGCCGCAGCATTTAGTTGCTGATTAGCTACAATTGGCCCAATACCTTTTTTTGCTCTTTCTAAATTAATTAATTGAATGATTTTTTCTTGACTTAATTTATTTGAAGCTCCTAAGACCTGAGTCACTTTGGGCTGATGATTGAAAAGAAATAATAAAAAACTAGAAAATAAAAAAAAGACAAAAATACTCAAAGAGAGATGATGATTAAAAATATTTTTAAGAGAAAATTTATTTTTTTTAATAGTATTTTTTTTATGACTGGACATCTTAAGACTAATTTTATCATAGAAATGAATTTAATTGGAGGTCAGTTTTGATTTTTGTGATAAAAATAGTAATTGATGATTAATTAACTGTGGACAAGTAAAGCAATGAATTAATATAAAGGAAAGTAGGCAATTGCCATGGTGCCATAGTAGGGTAAACTAATAATTTTGAGTTTACCAGCAAATTCATGTTTTATTAATTGGTTTACCTGATGCAGACCTAAGCCACTTTTGATTTTTTTAAATGAAATGCCTTTAAATTTAATAAAATGTTTTTTATACCAAGGGATGCCTTCTCCATGGTCAGAAATAATTAAGCTTAGCCCTTGAGCGGCCAAAACTAGATCAATATTAATTTCTCTATTGGTGCGATTGCAACAATAAGCTTCGGCGGCATTATTCAGTAAATGAATAACAATTGCTTCAAAATGATTGGGGTTACCATGAAAAATAATACTTTTTTCTGGATAGCGATAAGAACAAGCCACAGTATATGGTTTTTGATAATTTTTTAGTAATTGTTCAATAATTTTGACTGGATCAAAATTTATATTTTCTGAAGCAACACTTTCTCTGTGGTGTAAAAAAGAAAAAATCTTTTTTATTTCGCTAAGGGTGGGAGAAAGAGTGTCTGAATGAATGATTTTTTGGTCAATGAGATACTCTAACTGTAAACACACATTGGTGAGTGGAGTTGAAATAGAATGAATAAGGTCTCGATCTTGATTTCGAGGCTGATTTAATGGCATAATAATTTGTAATTATTGATAGCTTAATATATCATATTATATCATATGATGATTGAATGTCAATCAATTATTTAAATACTAGGGAGAAAATTCGTTTAACCGATTGTCACCAGCTAAAATAAAATAATTAAAGTCTTTGCGATGATTGGATTGGTGAATGGGAAAGAAAAAAGATAAATTATGGTCAATAGTGGTGGCTTCCATT
>CAZMIQ010000084.1:0-4212 GCA_964566525.1 uncultured Pseudomonadales bacterium
AAGCTAAAATAGCGGTGCTACCAGATGTGGTGAGTATCCCACCCTCCCCGCAAACAAAGGACACCGTAGGTGTCCGTTTTGTTTGCGGAAGTGGTGAAGAATGAGAATCCTGTTCGTGCTGTTCAGAACATAGTGCACACGTGAGGAGCACTATGCTGAACAGTCTGAGGAAGCGAAAGCGGAGCTAGAAACATAACGAAGCGTAAGCGTAGTTATGCTAGCGGAGCGAGCAAGCTCAGCATCCCGCCCTCTCCGCAACAATCGAAAAGTTCTGACAGACCCGCCTAATATGGCTGAATGGGTTGATGGGGCTTGCTAAATTTCATCGATTTAAACATTTTTCAGTTCAACAGCCCGTAATATCGTATGCTTGCTAGTTATTAGGATAATTTCATCCTATTTTTATTTTCTTCACTAATTTATCTGAAATGATATTGCCATCTTCTAGCTCTATAATTCTGTCCGCCACTTGTGCATATTCTGGTTCGTGAGTCACCATGACAATAGTCTGACCTTCTTGATTGAGTTTTTTAAAAATTTCTAAAATTATCTCTGAGGATTCTGTGTCTAAATTGGCAGTTGGCTCATCAGCAAATAAAATTTTTGGGTTATGAGTGATGGACCTAGCAATACTAACCCGCTGTTGTTGCCCACCAGAAAGTTGATTGGACAAATTATCTGCTTTATCTTTCAGTCCCACTTTATCTAGAGATTCTTTCGCCTTTTCTACTGCAGTCTGCTGATCAATGCCTTTCATAATCATGGGCAAGGCTATGTTCTCACTAGCAGTCAAAGAAGGAAGGAGTGCATAGTCCTGGAAAATATAGCCAATATTATTTCGACGAAAAACAATCTTTTGATCTTCTTTGAGAGCAATAATATTGTTTTCATTGATAGATATTTCTCCAGAGTTTGGTCTGTCAAGTAAACTCATTTGATAAAGAAGAGTACTTTTTCCAGATCCAGATTTACCTGTAATGGCTACGAATTGACCTTCTGGAATGCTAAAGATTAATTCTTTAAGAGCAGTTAGCTCTGTATCTCCCATTTGGAATTTTTTTATTAAATTTTTGACTTTAATCATATTTATTTTCCTAGAATTGAATCGAGGGTGTTTTGTCTAGTTACCAATCTAGCTGGGATAAATCCAGATATTAGAGAAGTAATAATTAGAATTATGCCCCTTGTTAAAATATCTCCATTGGTAACAGCAAGTCTTCCTTCTGCGATAGGCAAAACTAAAGGATGAATGTCTAAATATGGCTCCAAAAATCCTATGAGAAATAAGCTAGCCAGTAAAACTCCAGACAAAGCATAAAACAAAGATTGAATGACATAAGAAATCTCAATTGCCTGTGCTGAAATGCCAATCCCTTTTAAGATTCCAATGTATTTTCTCCTAGTGATAGCATTGACAAAAATAACAATAAAAATCGTAATTGCTCCCACAATCAAGGCAATAACACCCACCAAGTTACCTAGTAATTTAAAAGTCTTAGTGATGTCGGCACTACTACCAGGTACTGCCTCATCCGCTGTTTGAATGGTGATATCTTGATTTTTTTCTAAAATACTTTGTAAGTATGATCTAGATTCATCAACTAAATTAGTAGAAGTCAACTTAATCGCAATTTCATTTACATCTAAATTCTCTTGATTTTTCATCTCTCTAGCAGCCGCATCTACTACAAAAATCCTTGAGTCAATTGTATTATTGCCAGTTCCAACAATTCCTTTAATAATAAATTCTTTTTGGGTATTGCCGACTACAACATTGACCACAGAGCCCACTTCAGCATTTTTTAGTTTTTGTTCTGTACTACTATCAGGTCTATTGGAATACTTTTCAAATAAGTTTTTACCTACCAGAACTGAGTTAAAATCTGTATCACTTAAATATTCACCCTCAATTACTTTTTTTGATAAATCTGTCACTTCATTCTCTTGTGCAAAATTTATCCCGGTCAAAACAGCTTGTGAGTTTTCTACAATATCAGTTGGTTCTGTTCGAGTACGATGACCATATTCAACTTTAGCAGGGGTAGTTATTCTAAGTGTGTAACTGTCTAGATTTGGAATTGTTTCAACCGCAGAAGTAATATCTTGGGTTTGTTCAATAATTGATTTTTCAGTACTTGGAGTAATAAAAAGATCTGCTGAATAATACTGCTTAAATGAGCCGATCATGCCTTGAGCTAAACCCAATAGTAGTCCTCCAATTAAAACCATGTTTAAAAAAGTTAAAGACATCACAAAAATAATCAATAATGTTGTCCAAGGGTTGCTACGCTTTAAATCTCTGATTGCTAAAAAACGACCGACAGTAAATGATGCATTTGTTTTATTCATGTTTTTGTTTTGACTAATCAGTAACAACTAAAATTTCTAAGCCCTCAGGCAACTCGCTAGCGATCTCTGTCTTTGTCAATCCTTGGTAACCCAAATCAACTTTTACTAATTCTTCTTGCTTATTAGCTTTTTTTAAATAAGCGTGATTATCTTGATATAAAATTGCTGAATTGGGCACACTCACCACATCATTTTTTTCATAAGTGTTAATAGTAATGGTAGCTGTCATGCTCGGTTTAATTTCTGATGAAGTGAAATCAGTTAATTCAATACGAACGTCATAAGTGGTTATCCCAGCAGTTGTAGTACCGATAGTATCAATTGCTGTCACTTTCCCAGTAAAAATAGTTTTTTTATCTGCATCAAATACTATTTGAGCTTCTTGACCTTCTTTGAGACGAATGACATCAATTTCACTAGCTTTAGCAATAATAGTAGGTGTTTCTAGGTTGGTTACTAATAGAACTGGTTGACCCCCAGCTTGATTGGTTACTCCATCGCCAACACTCTTCAATAAATTGACCACTTTCCCGCTGGCGGGAGAGTATACGGTTTTACTTTTTACGGCATCCAATGCGAGTTTGGCGGAATTAACTAATGCTTGGGCAGAGGCAATGTTTTGGTCGGCTTGCTTATATTGATTTTCTAAATTTTTAAATTCCTTGCGAGCTGTAGTTACTGCTGATTTAATGCTTTCAATTTCTAATTGGGTATATGGTTCTTTTGTAGTTGGGTTATCACCATTTTCTGCTAAACGATCGTTCATGAAGTATAAATTATTTTCGCTATCCAAAAGTGCTTTTTGCTTGACCCACATAGTGGCATCAGCTGTTTCTTTGGCTTGTTTGGCAGTTTGGAGTGCGGTCACAGCTTGTTGATAATTGGTGTTGGCAGCAGCCTTTTCTTCATCAGAGGCTGTGCTCTCAACATGAAAAAGAGAATCACCTTTATGCACATTGTCTTGGTTAGAAATAAAAAATTGAGAAATTACGCCGTTAGTCGGAGAAAAAACTTGTGTTTGCGAGGACGCATTATAAGTACCTGTAATTTTTACGGTTTCTGATAACTGACTTTTATGTATAGTGTAAGTCAATCTTTCATTGGGTTGGCGAAGAATTACCGATCTTAAAATTGGTAAAGTAATAAGTATTGCTAGAATAATGAAATAAGATCTATATTTTTTGATTAGTTTTAAATTGAGTTTATTTTTCATAGTTTTGTAAAAAGTTTTCAAAGATAGTAACCACTGTTTGCAAATCTTGTGCGGAAATCGGAGCTAAAATTTGATTAGCTTTTTGCTCCATTTTTTTCAAAATTAAAGCCAAATGCTTTTCGCCATCACTAGTTAAAAATAGAAGAATCAAGCGACGATCATTCTTGTCATTTTTTCTAGATATAAACTTGGATTTGATTAATCTATCCGTCATTTGAGTCAATGCTGATGGGGACATTTGCAATCTTGAAGCCAGTTCGCTGGCAGTGATAGGTGAATTCTCCTTAATGGTTTTTAGTGTCTGAACTTGCAACATTGTTGGAATATTATCTCCATCACTATCATCCAATGTTTGATCTAGTATCTTTCTCATTTTCAGCATTGTATTGAAAAACTTATAAAAATTTTTTTGTTTGTTTATTTTCATATTTAGATTAAGCACAAATTAATTTATGTAATTAATATTTTATGCCATAAAGTAATTAGTGTCAAGTAAAAAAACATGATCTTCGCAACACTCGAAATGTAGGTTAAAATGGCTCTAAGACCTATAACTACCAGAGGTGGGCGTTGCGCGGTGAGAATCCCATCCTCCCCGCAACAATCGAAAAGTTCTGATAGACCCGTCTAATACCCCTGAATGGATTGAT